>JADFPW010000219.1 GCA_022562105.1 Planctomycetota bacterium | reverse complement strand
GGGACAATCCGAGGTATTCATGCAGACAAAGTCAATGGTCAGGTTCACGGGCGTTGGGCAAGCGGTGCTATGCATCGGCATTCTACTTTCGACCGCCCATGTTGCAGCAGGGAGCGAGGAGATCGACTGCGCAGGAGGCTTGGCTGCGTGGGGCGGGCCGCGGGAGTTTGACGAGGTCCACGGCGAGGATCTGGGGCGCTATCCGCCGGATCGCCTGGTCGATGTTCGTCATGTCAAACTGGAGCTGACCTTCGACGACCTGTTGAGCAAGTCGTTTTCCGGGAGCGAGACGTACACCGTTCGTGCTATCGCACCGGGCGTCACTTCCATCGTCCTGAACGCGGTCGATCTGTCGATCGAGCGTGTCGAAGCCATCGACTCCCCGGCGGTGACGTTCGACTACGACGACGAGCGTCTGGTGCTCGAGTTCGCTGAGCCTCTGCCCACCGATCGAGATTCGTCGGTGCGCATCGACTACCGCTGCGTCAATCCGGAGCAGGGGCTTCACTACTACCTGCCGGACGAACGACAGCCTCAGCGCGTTCCGCAAGTGCACAGCCAAGGCCAAACGGAGCACAATCGTCACTGGTTTCCGTGTCACGATTCGCCCAACGAACGCAGCACGACGGAGATGATCGTGACCGTGCCCAGCCGGTTTCGAGCGTTGTCGAACGGGCGATTGCTCGACAAGCGAGTCGACGGCGAACACACGACGTACCATTGGCGTCAGGACGTTCCGCATGTTGCCTACCTGGTCACGTTGGTGATCGGGGAGTTCGGCATGGTCAGCGATACGTGGCGCGGGATCCCGTTGACCTACTACGGACGCCCCGGCGAGGAGGATGACATTCGGCGGGCCTACGTTCGTACGCCGGAAATCATGGAGTTCTTCTCCCAGTACTTCGGCGTGCCCTATCCCTACGCCCGGTACGACCAGATCGGAGTGGAGAACTTCGGATCCGGTGGGATGGAGAATACGACGGCCACGACGATGTATTCCGGGGTTCCGTTGGATGAGCGGGCGGCGATGGACCACACCTCGGACGGGCTGATCGCCCACGAAATGGCCCACCAGTGGTACGGCGACCTGCTCACCTGTAAGTCGTGGGCCCACCTATGGCTCAACGAGGGCTTCGCTACTTTCTGCGCCGACCTCTGGAAAGAGCACCACGAAGGGGCCGACGAGCACAGCTACGCCAAATGGCGCAAGTATCGCGGCGTCGCCCGGGCCGACCGCACCGAGTCGCCGGACGCGGTCATCTTCGGCGACTACGAGGACGCATGGGACACGTTCCGCCACAAGGGCGGCCTGCCCTACAGCAAGGGCAGCAGCATCCTGCACATGCTTCGCCACGAGCTGGGCGAAGAGGTCTTCGCCAAGGGGCTGCAGCAATACACGCGCACGTTCCAGGCGAGCGAAGTGGAGACCGACGATTTCCGGAAAGTAATGGAAGCGGTCGCCGGGCGCAGTTTGCGGCAGTTCTTCGAGCAATGGACGTTGCGTCCGGGGATCCCGCGCCTGAAGGTTGCGTATCGTTGGGATCACGAAACCAAGACAGCGATCGTCGACGTCGAGCAGACCCAACCTATCGATCGACCCACGCCCGCCTTCGCGGTGCCTTTGGACTTGTACTTCCGCACCGATCACCGGGAAACGCGCGTGACCATGCAGTTGGAACGCCGACACGAAGTCCTACGGTATCGATTCGACTCCGCCCCGAACCTGTTCTGCATTGATCCGGACGGAGGGTTGCTCAAGGCGTTGGAGGTCCACAAATCGCGCCCCATGTGGCTGACGCAGTTGGCCCAGGGGCCCACGGTGGCGGCGCGGTGCGAGGCGGCCGTCAACCTCGCGGACCAGAATCGACCCGAGGTCATCGAGGCCCTGACCCACACCGTGTCAAACGAACACGAGTTCTGGGGCGTGCGCTCGGAGGCTGCTTCTGCGCTCGGACAAATGCAATCATCGCCCGCCCGTGAAGCGTTGATTGTTCTGGCCGATCCGGCGAACCGAATCGAGCATCCCAAGGTCCGCCGGTATGTGGTCAACGCCCTGAGCAGCTACCCGCATGCTGCGGTCACGCCGATCTTGATCGCCTATGCCACAAGCGATGCCAGCTATGCCGTTGAAGCCGCGGCGACGTCGGCGCTGGGCGATGCGGTTGGCCAGGGCGTGACGGCCACCCTGTTGGCCAACACCGAGAAGCACTCCTACCGCGACGCGATCCGGACAGCCGCCGTGCGGGCGTTGGGCAAGCGTGGGGAGCCTGAGGGGATAGACGCATGCATGGCTGTGGCGGCCTACGGGCAGCCTGATCGAACCCGTCCGGCGGCCATTCGCGCCCTGGGTGAACTGGGCGAGGAGGACTCTGATCGCACCAGGATCCGCGAGTTCCTGCTGCCCATGTTGGACGATCCCGAGCGGCGACCGCGCCGAGCCGCTATTGCAGCGCTGGGGGCACTGGCTGATCCTGACGCGATTGATGCGCTTGGTCGTCTCCGTGACGGCAGCGCCTTGGAGGAGTATCGAGACGCGGCTGAGGCTGCCATCAAGCGCATCCGGTCCGATCAGGAGGAATCGGAGGCGGTAGGTAGCCTGGGTAGGGAATTGGAGGACTTGCGGACCCTTCGGGACGAGCTCGAACAGCGAATTGAGGAGTTGGAGTCGGCCGACCAGGGGGACGGCGATCCTACATCCGCCGACCAGGTGGTGGAGGAATAGCCGGCTCGAAGCGTGCGTTGTAGTGGGCGTGGCCCGCCCTGGCGGATGGGAAGCCTGACATTTTCTTACCCGAAACAGATCGTGGGTGAGTGCGTGAGTCGATACTATAATGTTACAAGTGGGTCGAATGCGGCGGAGTCAAGAGCGGGTGGAGCCAAACCACCTGGATGTCCCCAAAAGGGCGATTCGAGGAGTAGATCCGATATGAAACTGCGCCACGCTGTTTTCTGGTGCGCCCTGCTGAGTGCGGCTTCGGTTTCGCTGGGGGAGTTGGGCATCGGCGATCCGGCGCCGGAGCTGGCGGTCACCAAGTGGATCAAGGGTTCGCCGGTTGAGTTGGCTCAGGTCAAAGGCAAGAGCGCGACGGTCGTCGAGTTCTGGGCGACTTGGTGTGGGCCGTGCATCAAAGCCATCCCGCACCTGACCGAGATGCAACGTGAGTTCGGCAAAGACGGTGTGACGTTCATCGGTGTGACGGCTAAGGATCCGGGCAACACGCTGGAGCAGGTGACCGAGTTCGTGGAAAAACAGGGTGATCGGATGGGTTACACGGTCGCCTTCGACGGGGAAGGCAAGACGTACGAACAATTCATGACTGCTGCCGGGGAAGAGTTCGTCCCCACCGCGTTCGTTATCGACCAGGAGGGACGCATCGCGTGGATCGGCCATCCGATGGAGGACATGGACGAGGTTCTGCGCGAGGTCATCGCCGGCACCTACGACCATGAAGTGGCCCGCAAGCTCCTGGCCCTGGCTCGGGAGGAAAAGGAAGCATGGCACCACCTATCGTTCGGCAAGCTGTTGGAGTTTGCCGACCGGCGGATCGCCCTCAAACCGAAGGCCGGATCCTCCTACGCTACCAAGTTCTACAGGCTGCTCCAAGCCGGGGCGGATGAAGAGAAGATCCTGTCCGCCGCGACCAAGGCAGTGGCCCTCTGGGATCAGCGTCCGGACAAGCTAGGCGAGTTTGCCTCCGAGATCGTCGGAGCCGGTGAAAGCGGGGCCTTCGGGAAGCTCGCCCAACGGGCCATCAAGCGCGCCCTGGAGCATCGACCCGACGATAGCGACTTGCTGATCGCTCAGTTTCAGATTCTAAGCGCTACCGGCGACGATGATCGGGCGGTCAGCGCCGCTGTACACGCCCTGGCTGTCATGCACACTCACGACGACGTTAGCGGCCTCAGCCGTTTAGCGAAGGTGTTGTCCGATCCTGCCCTGGGCAAGCGATGCGACGATTTGGCGCTGCGCGCGATAGACATGGCCATCGCCGCCGAGCCGAATGAGCTTCAGCACCTGCTGGGCAAGTTTCAGATCCTGGCGGTGTGCAAGCGGGACGATAAGGCCGCTATCGCAATCGGCGAATACCTCATCGAGAAAGCCGCGGGCGATGCCCGGTTGCTCGACAGTCTCTCGTGGAGCCTGATGACCGAGCGCGAGACTGAAGGTCGGTTCAGTGAGCTGGCTCTCAAGGCTGCTAAACGTTGCCACAAGATCAGCGAGGGCAAGAACTGGAGCTACGTCGACACGCTAGCCTTGGCACTGTTTGAGACCGGCGACGTGGCCGAAGCCATCAAGATCGAAGAAAAGGCCATCAAGCTCGCCCACGACCAGGAAGCCCACGAGATGTCCATTGAGGAACTCGAGCTCGCCCTGGCGCGATTCCGCAAGTCCAAGGAGTGAGCAGCTCTCCTGCCGCGGGCCGCGCTGCCATGCTGTCCACCCGGTAGTTTGGGAAGCTGTCGCCCTGCCTCACTCGGGTAGGACGACCAAGCGGGCGACGATGGACTTGAGTTCATCGATCATGCGTGCGCACTCATCAAGCTGGGCAGCTTGGGCGGCTTGCTCCAACCGACTGCCCAATTCGGTGAGCATCGGGAAGCCGTACCCGCCTCCTGCCCCCTTGAGCTGATGTGCGTAGCTGCTAAAGCGCCCCAAATCGTTCGCCTCGAGGGTCTCCTCGAATTGCCGGACGCGTTGGGGAAGTTGCTCGACAAAGTCGGTCAAAATGTCGGCGAATGATGGATCCTCCGCCACCAGCTCCGAGACGATTGGACCGGTCGGGTCGCTTGCAGGCATGATTCTGCTCTCCTATCCGCTGGATCAGGTTGGCCAATGGACACTGTTGGACGGCACCGGTATCGGATCGCCAGCCACACTGCTTCATCGGTGATTTGGCGGCGGCGATTTTGTCTCCGGCCTACGGGGAACCCTTGTTGTGGTTCTCGGACCCGGGAGATTCATGCCGCGGTTTCAGGAACATTGGCCAAGCTGTTTTGCAACGGTCGGTGGGATTGCAGGTGGTGACGGGCTGGGTACGCGGTCCGCCACCGGGGCAGCCGACCATTATTCCTGCGAGGTTGGCCCGGCCGGCGCATGAGAATCGCCTCTTCAACCGGATTCAAGAGGAATGAGGAACGCGATTAGAGCAGCATTCCCCCTGCATCCAAGCAGAAGAGGCGATTGCTCGAGGCACCCCGTCCCGTTTCTCCGCGGCGCAGCTGGAGTTCTTGCCACGGAGCCTACGGCGACCAAGTGCCGGCAATAAAAGCAGAGGCCTATCAGGGCGGCTTCCCACCCCTCCCTGATCGGCTCAAAAACCAATCAGTTCAGTCCTGTCACAGCACTCTGCTGGCCCTCAACCAAAGTAGTAGCAAGACGCGTGCCATACGCAGAAGCTGCACACAAACGGGGTAAGAACGCGATTTCAGCACCGTGGTGACCTATGTTCGGAAATCTGGCAGGAGGACAGGCTCGGGATGACGATCGTTTGGGTGTGCCAAATAGCCCGGTTGTGCTAGATGGCCCGGCCAGGTCATTTGGAATCCACCGCTGTCCAGGAGATCGGGTTGCATGGGTCGGGGCCGCGCCCGGCCGTCGGTCGCGAGTGCAATGGCGTGCTCCGCCGGTCGCAGGAATGTGCCTGGTTGGCCCTCGGCGGTGGCATCGGAAAGCTGGGCTGTTGGAAGTCGGGCTCCTCAAAGGATTGTTATCCCAACCCATGCTTGGCGGCTCGGTATCGCATGGTGTATCTGGTTAGCCCGAGCATTTTGGCGGCTTTGGTCAGATTGCCTCCGGCGCGTGCCAGGGCGTCGCTGAGGAGCTGGCGCTCGATCTCCTCCAGCATGATGGGGCCGGCCGACCAGTCCACGTCGAGCGTCGGTTTCGCTCCGCCGGTGATTTTCACCCCAGCCGGCTGATCGAGCGGCATAGGCAGATGGCGCAGGTGAATGACGTCCCCGCTCTGAAGGACGGCGCTTTCCAGCCAATGGTGGAGTTCGCGGATGTTCCCGGGCCAATGGTAGGCATGGAGGAACGCGGCCGCATCCGCCGTAAGGGTCTTGCGGGGCACCTTCAACCGAGCGCAATGCATCTCCATGAAGTGATCGATCAGCAGTTCGACATCGGACCCGCGTTCGCGAAGCGGGGGGAGATGGGCGTGGATGACGCGCAGGCGGTGAAAAAGATCCTCGCGAAAGGTGCCGTCGTCTATAGATTGCTGGACCGGTTGATTCATGGCAGCGATAATTTGTACCCGAGCCGGGCGCTCCTCGACGCTACCGACTGGCCGGATGGCTCGCGTCTCGATTGCGGTAAGGAGTTTGGCCTGGACGTGAATGGGAACCTGTCCCAATTCGTCCAGATACAGTGTCCCATCGTTGGCCAGCTCGAACAGGCCGATCTTGGCCGATCGGGCATCGGTGAATGCGCCCTTCGCATGGCCGAAGAGTTCTGACTCTACCAGCGCCTCGGGGAGCGCCGCACAGTTCACGTGCACGAACGGGCCGGCGGCGCGGGCCCCCTCGACGTGAAATGCCCGGGCCAGGAGATCCTTGCCGGTTCCGGTGTCGCCGGTGATGAGGATGTTGGGCGGCTCCTGGACGACAGTATCGCCCAGTTCGGCGATCCGCCGGACGAGCTTCGTTGCCCGCTGCACCGCTTCACAGCGTCCTATAATACGGTGTAATCCGTATTTGGATTGGGCTTCTTTCCTGTGGAAGGCCAGAGCCCGTTTGGATCGCTGTCGCCCTTCGGTTCGTTCCACCATGGCCAGCAGGGCGTGAAGGTCGACCGGTTTGGTGAGGAACTCCTCGGCACCGAGTTTGATGGCCTTGACCGCCGTTCCAATATCTCCGTAGGCGGTAATGACGATGCTGGCAGGGCGGTCCGGGTCGTCGGCGAGTTCAGTGAGGAGTTCCAGGCCGGTCATGCCGGGCAGCCGGACATCCAGGATGGCCAAGTCCGGTCTATGCCTCCGGATCCATTTGAGGCCCTGTTCGGCGTTAGGCACCCATTCTGCATGGTGCCCAGCCGTTGCGAGGGCGTCTCTGAGGCCCCGACCCAGCCCCGCCTCATCCTCTACGACGATTACACTGGCCATTCGCCAGGAGTGTAGGCCGCTGAGTGGGCGGCGGTCAAATCTCGAGAATGAAGGCGGTATGGAGTGGGTTTCCCCTTTTTTTGCTGGACAGCCATCTTGCGAGCGTTTATGCTACATGCGGATAGATTCCATCTCCAGCTTCCGAATAGACGTTCGGCTGACGTCGTTGCGTTGGCAGGTCGTCTTGGGTGGGGTCGATTTGGGGGTAGCGACAATGAGCCGTCGAACGCGAGACGTGTCTCTGGGCCAGTCGCGAGCAAGGGTAGGGCTATGGCGGGCGTTTACCTTGCTCGAACTCTTGGTGTCTATCGTCATCATCAGCATCCTATTGGCGATCCTGATTCCCAATCTGCGGGCGGCGCGTCGCCAGGCACGTC
>JADFPW010000218.1 GCA_022562105.1 Planctomycetota bacterium | reverse complement strand
CTGTATAACCCGCGCTTCCGGGAGCACAAAGTCAAGAAGCAAAAGGCCTTCGAGATCGGCCCCCATGTGATGCTGGACCAGGAACGCTGCATCCTCTGCTCCCGCTGCGTGCGCTTCACCGACGAGATCACCAAGACCGGCGAGTTCGGCATCTTCAACCGTGGAGACCGGGCCGAGTTGGCACTGTATCCCGGCGACGTACTCGACAATCCCTACTCGGCCAACGTGGTGGACATCTGCCCCGTGGGGGCTCTGACGGAGAGCGATTTTCGTTTCAAAGCAAGAGTGTGGTACCTCTCCAGCACGCCCACGGTCTGCAACGGCTGCAGCCAGGGGTGTAACGTGGATATGCACTTCCTGCTCGACCGGCCCCACTTGAACAACGGGTCGCGCGTCGTGCGCATCAAGCCCCGCTACAACGAGGATGTCAACCAATGGTGGATGTGCGATGAGGGGCGCTACGGCTTTGGATGGGTGGATCAGGAACGACTTACCAAGGTGCGCGGGCCGTCAATGGATTCTGCGAATGCTTCCTGGGAGCAGGCCCTCACAACGATCTCGACGGCCCTGACGGAATCGGGCAAGAAGCAGGGCGGCGCCCGGATTGGCGTGATCGCCTCGGCCCAGCTTACCAACGAGGAGCTCTTTCTAATCCGCGAAATCTTTCAGGGCGCCTTGGGTGCCCGAGTCACCGCCTCAGTCCCAGAGGAACCCGGGACCGCCGATGATTTCCTTATCAAAGCGGACAAGAACCCCAATACACTGGGGGCAACCCTGCTGGGCTTGGCGGGCACGGATGCACCAGACGCTGCCCGGATTGTGGACGAGGCCATCGCCGGCAACATCGACGTGCTGTGGGTCTTTGGGCACGATCTGGTGAAACTCTTCGGGCAAGAAAAAACTCATAGACTCTCAGAGAAGGTCCCACTCTTCGTCTACTCCGGCACGAACGAGAATCCGACCGTGCCTTTTGCTCATTGGGTTCTGCCCAGCGCAGCCTATGTGGAGAAGGACGGGACTTTCGTCAACTGCCACGGCCGACTGCAGCGCATCGGCCGCGCATTTGCTCCGCTCGAGGATTCCCGTGAGGACTGGCGTATTCTGCTGGAACTCGCCGGGCTGCTGGGTCTGTCGCTCGATTGGCGGGGACCGAAGGACATCTTCCTTGGACTTGCCGAGGCGCAGGCGCCGTTCGCTGGCATGAGCTATGAGACCATCGGAGATCAAGGGGCCCAGATCGCGCGCCTGAGCCCCGCAGCAGGAACACCCGCGCCGTGATGGAATTCCTGCTTATCAAGTTCGCGCTGGCGGGGTTCGTTCTCTTCGCGGTTCTGAACCTGGCCGGCTTTCATACCTGGGTGGAGCGGAAACAGTCCGCCCTCATCCAGGACCGGATCGGGGCCAACCGGGCCTCGATCTTCGGCTTTCGAATGTTGGGAATGTTCCACGGCGTGGCCGACGTGCTCAAGATGTTCACCAAGGAGGACATTGTCCCAGCCGGGGCGGATCGGACGCTCCACACATTGGCCCCCTTCTTTGCAGTCTTCTTCGCCTTGGTGACCTTCGCCGCTATCCCGTTTGGAGACCGCCTTTATGTAGGTGACCTCGTTTCGACCGGTTACATCGAACTTCAAGTCGCCAATATCGACGCCGGCTTGCTTTACGTCTTTGCCATGCTCTCTCTGGGGGTCTATGGCGTGATCCTGGCCGGCTTCGCCTCGCGTAACAACTACGCGATCATGGGAGGATTGAGGGCGACCGCGCAGATGATCTCTTATGAAATAGCCCTGGGCATCTCCATCGTCGGCGTGGTCATGGTGTACGGGACCATGAACCTCTCTGAACTGGTGCGGGCCCAGGGACAGACCATCGGCGGCGGGTGGATTCCTCTCTGGGGCATCGTCACCCAACCGGTGGCGTTTGTCGTCTTCCTGACCGCCGCCCTGGCGGAAACCAAGAGGATGCCGTTTGACTTACCGGAAGGTGAGTCGGAAATCATCGGGTTTCACGTGGAATACAGCGGAATGAAGTTCGGGATGTTCTTCCTTTCGGACTTCCTGGAGACCATCGTGGTGGCCAGCCTTGCGACCACGCTCTTCTTCGGCGGATGGCAGGTGCCCTACCTCATGCCCGACGGCTTCCACTTCCCCTGGGGAGGGGAGCTGCTTGTCCCCAACTGGCTCTACGCCTTTCTCGGCTTCGCCAGCTTTTCGATCAAGGGCCTCACCTTCATGTTTATATTCATGCAACTGCGTTGGACCGTGCCTCGATTCCGCTACGATCAGCTCATGAATCTGGGGTGGAAGGGGCTCTTCCCGATCGCGGTGGCCAACGTCGTGGTGACGGCCGTGGTGCTGGCCCTAATCGGGGAGTCTCTCTGATGGCCGTAAAAGTTGTTCGCCGGCCCGAGCTGACTTTCTGGGAGAAGCTGTACATCCCTCAGATCATCTGCGGCCTCAAGATCACGTTCAGCCATTTTTTCCGCAACCTCTTCCTCCACATGGCCCACCAGGTGGGCCGCCTCAGGAACCACCCGGCCTCTGTCACCGTTCAATATCCCGAGCAGCTCCGACCGCTCATGTCGCGCTACCGCAGTCGCCACCGGCTCACCCTCCGCGAGGACGACACACCTCGCTGCGTGGGGTGCATGCTCTGCGAGACGGTCTGCCCAGCCCGGTGTATCACCATCGTGCCCGGCGAGCACCCTGACCCCAACGTCGAGAAGTATCCGATCCGCTTCGACATCGACCTGGGGGTCTGCGTCTACTGCGGTTACTGTGTGGAGGTATGCCCGGAGGATGCGATCCGAATGGACACCGGAATCCTCGACCTGGCCGCCTACTCCAGGGAGGCCATGAAACTCGACATTCATGAGCTGATGAACCCTGCACTCCGTAAGCCGCTCAACGACTGCGACCTGAAGTTCCCTCACCAGTGCAACTTGACCGAAGGAGGGATGAATGGCAGTTGGGACCAAGTCAAGGGAGCTACCCCAAGGCAAGATCACCCTGCCGAGACCGCAACGGAATAGAGCTCCATCCATTCCATGAACAGGAGCCGCTTCGCCACGACGAGCTGACACAATGAACATCCTGCAACCATGGAATGTAGAAGCTATCCCAAAACCCATTCCGAGCCGCGACCGTGAGGGAGCGGATGCCGAAAAACCGCTTGCTTACGCGCGCGGCTCGGTTCGGATCGCCTCCTCGATGGCGTTTTAGGATAGGCTCTAGCTTCCCTCTGGCTTTTCTGGAGATCCCACACCGATCTGGGCCGGAACTGGTCTATTAGCCTGGAGCTGCGCCAGGATCATCAACTGGTCACCCACGGCGTCTACAGGTCCATTCGCCACCCCATGTATGCATCAATCTGGTTGTGGGACGTCGCCCAGGCCATGCTATTGCAGAACTGGCTTGCCGGATGCTCTGCCTTGCTGGCGTTTACGGTACTGTATTTTCTTCGTACCCCTCGAGAGGAACAATTGATGTGCGAATCATTTGGTGAGGAGTATCACGAATACATGCGGCAGACCGGTCGACTCTTTCCGCGCCTGAAGGGCCGGAAAGAGATCTAGTGGGCGTCCAAGTTGTGAGGAGTGTTACACAGATGGCGGATCATTCCACGTCGATCCAGATGGGGCTGGAGAAGATCCACTCGCCGTCGGTCTGCACGATGCGGACGTAGTAGTAGTCGCCGGTGCGGGCGGGGGATTCGTCGGTCCAGTCCAGAGACATGAAACGATCCGTTCCCTTTCTGACGGCGATGTCTCGGTTGTTCTTGACCAGCGTAGCTTCGGCGATGGGAGCGTCGCCAAACACTACCAGCGAAAGAGTGCGCGGTTCGGTCGGTCCTTGTAGCGTCTGTGAACCGCCCATGGGCGTGCTTCCCATGTGAAAACGCAAGACCGCTCGTGAGCCGGTGGTGGCGTACACGCGCCGGGCGCGAATGGCGTCAAGGATGGCGCTGCGCGTCAGGCTGGTGGCGTAAATCCCCACGAGGCCCGAGGTGCCGCCGGTCAGCGAGGGCATCCCCGGATGACCGTCGTGGGAGTCGCCGGAACCCACGAATCCCAATCGATACCCTCGGGCCAGGGCCCTCTGAGCCATCCCGGATTCCTCGGGTGAGTAGATCACCTTGGGATGGTCCATCCGTTCCGACACGCCGTGGACCGAGGTTATTTCCATGACCGGCACAAATCGCGGATCGTAGAACCTCCAGAAGGTGGGCACCGGTCCGCCACCGGTGTGGTGCGGAATGGTGATGCAGCTTCGGTCGCCCAACAGGGACCAGAGCTTCTGTGGATCGTCGCTTTCGGGTCGTTGCCAACTGTGGATCACCGCTTCATCTGTGTTCTCGAAGATCACCTGCATGTGGCCGAACGTCCAGTTGGTCCACTCGTAGCCGGCGAAGGTGACGAACGAACCGGGCTCGTACAATCGGTCAGCGAGCTTGCCAAGGCGGCGCCACTCGTGCGGGTCTTCGTCCAGGGGCCGGTAGCCCCAGTGATCGTGGTCGGTGAGCACGATCACATCCAGGCGAGCGACGTGGCGGGCGTACCGGTAGAGCTCCTCCGGACTGCCCGACCCGTCACTTCGGTTCGAGTGACAGTGCAGGTCACCCCAATAGAGCGTGTACTGTTCCTGGCGCCGCTCGGCGCAGATGATCGGGTTGGACTCGGCCTCCTGGAGTCGGCCGGTCGGGTCGCGGGCGGTAACGGTGACCACTCCAGGCTTGGTCGCCTCGGCCGTGATGCGAATTGCGCCTTGGTCCGCCGTTGTGAACCGGACCTGGTCGGGCAGGGTGAGACCGTCCCCCTCTACGGTGAGCTCGACCGGACCGGTGAACGACTCCACGAGATTGTTGGCTGGATCAAGCGCTGCCAGGGTCAGCTCGAACTCTTCTCCAACGGGCACGCGCGGCGGCCCGAGCATGAACAGTCGCGTCGGGTAGTCAGCCACCACGCGGAAATAGGCTTGTGCGTCGAGGGGCACGAAGAACCCGTCGCCATCGCCGTCGACCTTGAAGAAGAAGCGCTCGTCGCGCTCTGAATAGCGATCGGACATCCCGGCTGCGGTGGGATTCCGGCCGTTGGACGTGTCTCCGTAGACCATCGTAATGGTCTGTCCGCCGCGAAGTGGTTGGCCCGTCACGCGAGCGACAATAATGAGGTTGGCCCGGTCGCAGGTGACCTCCAATCCCACGTCGGGATCACTGCAGGTGACCGTGACATAGCCACCCTGCGAGGGCGAATTGATCTGCGGTGGCGTCCAGCCCCAGAATTGTGAGACGTGACAGGCCACCCCGCCGCCGACGTCAATGCCGGACGAGGCTGTGGTGTAGGTGAGCGTCATGGTCACCGGTCGGCGTACCGGCACGTGCGTCGGGGAGACCGCCACCGTACCCTTCCCGTCCTGAGGCGAGGGCTGAATGGCCGATTCGTCGGGGAGGATCACCCGCGGCTTTGGTGGGGGTTCGTCTGGGTGCACTTGGCCTGCCGAGAAAGCAAGCGTGACGAGCAATATCAGACGCCCGGGCATGGGCGTCAGCATGCGCTCAAACGGCACGGTCGACAACAAGCTGTGCAGCCTAGATTCAGCCGACTCCGCGCATGGGCGGAACTGTCCACCCCTCGATCCCTGGATCCCTCAGTCCCTCAGGCCCTCAGTTCCTGCTGCGTCACTCACACGTTCCGAAGCGGGCGAGGACGTAGCCGACGTCGAGGGGGTCGACGACCCCGTCACCGTTCACGTCGGCGGCATCACAATCGGGATCGCCGGTGCCTACCGGGCAACCGAAACGGGCCAACACGAATCCGGCATCAAGCGGATCCACAGTGCCGTCGGCGTTGGCATCGCCTTCACACTTCTCGGGCACCGACTTGCCGTCGAGTGCGTAGAGATCCTCGAGACCCTCTAGGATGGTCATATCACCGACCAACCTTTGCTCGAAGCCGCCGCCGTCATCCCAGCGTACCTCCCAGACGGTATCACCATCGGAGGTGACCTCACGGATCATTGGGTCAGAGCCCGTGTTAAACAAGGTGTTGCCGTTGTCCAGCCGGATAGCCTCGCCCCAGGTCGGGGCGTAGATGTTCGCCCCCTCGCCATAGACCCAGATCTGGGTGAGGGTCTGGGAGTCATCGTCGAGGGCGTACTCCCGGATGCGCTGCTCATTGTCCGGCTGGCCGAACCCCGGCAGGAGATGGCTAGAGACGAGCAACGTGTTGGCCTCGGTATAGTGGACGCCGTGGGCGAACCAGAACTGGCTGTCTTGGGGGTCGAACGACCAACTCCCAGGCACGTCGCCGAACGTGCGAAGGATCTCGCCGGTGGCCACATCGATTTCCACGGCTGAGTCGTTGGTCCAGAAGCTGAGCAGCACTGTGGTGTCGGACTTCTCCAAGGTGACCGCGTTGCCCGCCACCGTGCCCGGGACATTCCAAGTGTCGGAGTCCCAGATCATCCAGGAGTTGCCCTCGGGGTCGATCGCCCAGAGTTCCTCGTGGTCGAAACCGGACGGGTTTTTTCCCCAGATGATCGTGCCGTCGTTGAACTCGTCCCACCCGTGATGCAGGCCGACCACCTCGATCGACTCGAAAACCTCGTTAGCGATGGTCACCCGATTGATCGTCGAAGTCGGGTTACCGCCACCACCACTCCAGTACGTGTCGATGTCGAAGAGCATGTGATTGCCTGAGCGCGCCACCCGCGGGACCAACATAAAGTGACCGCCCTGCGGCGTTCGGTACCAGACGATGCGCCCGTTCCGGTCCAGGATGAGCAGCGACCCTGCCCCCGCGATGTTGAAGCTCACCAGCAGGAACTTGGCGGGGTGAGCCTGTGCGGCGTCGTAAGCCACCAGTGCCGGCTCCAGGAGGTTTTCCGGCAAGCTTCCGGTCGTGGCCGCCCAGCTCACGGCCGAGCTCACCACCTCACCCTGGATGCGGTTCATGATGCGCAGCTGGATGAAAGCGTCTGCAGGAGCGCCGAGCACGAGTTCCTGCTGAGGCCCCTGGGCGAGGGGGCGCTCGGGAGAGGCCTGCGGGGGATCCCCGTCAATCGAGAACTCCAGCCAGCCGCCCTCCACTGCCTCGTCCTGGTTCCAGCTCACGACGAGCACGGTCGCCACCGTCGGATGCACGGAGACGACCACAT
The DNA here is from genome assembly GCA_022562105.1 of Planctomycetota bacterium. Taxonomy (GTDB): domain Bacteria; phylum Planctomycetota; class Phycisphaerae; order UBA1845; family UBA1845; genus JADFPW01. The sequence continues at coordinate 377 of JADFPW010000218.1, read as the reverse complement.
CCGAGACCGGCGCGTCGTCGCCTGCCTGGGCTGCACCGGCGACTAGCAGACACGCCGCCACCATCGCACTAGCTCGCATAAGGATCGGAGACCTTGTCATGATTCGCTCCTCTCGTGAAACGTCAACAAATCTCAGGGTACTGACACCACCAAACGAACCATCTGGTATCGCATGCATTGGAATCTCCTTTTTCCTACGGCCCTGGGCTCGACTTGGTGAGCGCCATTTGGCTCCAGGCGGTGGCGGGCCACTTTCGGCTTTCGGCACTTGCCGGGGATGCAGGACCGCGCCCTTAACGGAGACAGATGACCTTTTGCCTAGTAGCAGATTCAGGAGCAATTGTCAACGGTCGTGAATCGGGGCCCGGCGATTCCGC
>JADFPW010000217.1 GCA_022562105.1 Planctomycetota bacterium | reverse complement strand
GCTCCTGCCTTGGGTCATAACGGCTAGTCGCTGCTCCGGGTAGGGATGCAGAATACGCGGCGTGGGTAACCACCGGTTGATCAGCACGCCCATTCGTTCCCAGTTCGTCCGGTCCTTCTGGCTACGCCGCTGGAGCATACTATGGGCTTGTCCGACTTGCCGCATCCGTTCATCGGTGTCGTGCTCCATGAGGATTCACACCGCGGACTGCCGGGCCATCCCCTGGCGGCCACACGCGGGATCTCCCGGGTTCCGTGCGAGGTGTTTCCGGGCGTGCTCGGGGTCTCAGACCGCGCGGAGTGCGGCCCACGTCTCGCGATAACGACGTCGATCGGTATGGCCTTTCACATAGGATGACGGCGCCGGCACTCCGAACTCGGAGGATTTGGCGGCTCCATACCCGGCCTGCACGTGCCCCGGTCAACGCTTCTGCCGGTGCGTACATGCAGACAGGTCGCCTACGCCCTTACGGATCGCACAACGGATCGCACACGCATGACTCGGGGCCGGTGTGGCTCGCTACGCCTTCATCTTATGGCTCTTTCATCCACAACACCTCGCCAGCTCTTCCCGGGGCACCCTCCTTCCGCCCACTTACCACGGCCTGGAGTACCAGACCGTGCCACCCGCCGCGGCTTGTGGTGGGCGCCGCGTGGGCGAGCGTCAATCAGTGCTCGGTCGCCATGCGGCGTAGGAACTCTATCGCCTCGTCGACCGTGCAAACCTCCACGCCGCGCTGGCGGGCATCGTTGTCGATCTCACGCAGGTTCAGGAGATCCTCGAGCCACTCCGATGCTCGAAGCTCGTTTCGCAAACGCTGAGCCAGTGTGCCTTCCAGGTAGGCCAAGGCGTCCATGTGGCGGGCGATGAGAAACTCCACCCGCGGGCTGATGGTGCCTTCCAAGGCGCCCAGCCCGGCGGCGACGTGATCCGTGGATTCGATGGCCTTGCCCACGTCATGGAGCAGCGCCGCGGTGATCAACTCCTCGTCGTACGAGAAGCGCTGACGGGCCAACTCGAACGCCTGCAGCGAGTGATACAGGGCGTCGCCCTCCGGGTGCCATTTCGGATCCTGCTTCGCTGCCTCCAACGGCGGGAGGAGCATAGACCATACGAGGTACGGATCAGCCGTCGGGATCGAAATGCCGATGGCCGGTAAATCCACATCCGGATGCTGGGTTGCGATTCGCGACTCCAGGTCCGCAATCGAGATCGAGGTCGAATCCGCCGCGGTTCCGGACGATTGTATCGTCGCCGTCCGGTCGAGAATAACTTCACAAGTTACCGCTCCATCCAACCGGATCCGCACCGCGGGCGATGGCGTACCGGCGCCGTCGGAATCGTCAATCTCATACTCGATGTCGTGCAGACCCAGGAGTTCGGCGAGCGCATCGGTGTCATCACAAGACACGAACAACGCGATTCGGCCGTCGTCACCGTCGCTGGCCAGTCGCGGCCTCAGCGTAGCCAGCACCCGCATCAGCCGAAGCGCCGCCAAGCGCGTGTCACGAAGTCGCCCATAGTCACGACCGTCACTTTCACGCGATTCGGACAACTCGCGGATCAGCTTGCGTACTTCGCTATTGGTAGGAAGATCGCTAGGCCGGTGACGCAGCGTCACCCCCAGGTGTTTGGCGGCCTTGAACTTGGCGGCGTGATACTCGTGCTCCGTGCGCTCGAAGAGCAGGCGTGCAGCTTCGGCGGCGATCCGACGACGGTTCCGGGATGCGGGCATGATGATCTACTACGTGCGGACAAGCCTCGCCGTTCGGACAAGACGTGCAGGGGTCCGTTCGGCGCCTACTCGCCGATGATCTTGACCAACACCCGCTTGCGTCGCCGACCGTCAAACTCACCGTAGAAGATCTGCTCCCACGGGCCGAAGTCCAGCTCACCCTTGGTGATGGCCACCACCACCTCGCGCCCCATGATCTGCCGCTTCAGATGGGCGTCGGCGTTATCCTCGCCGGTCAGGTTGTGTTGGTACTGCGAAGTCGGTGCATGGGGGGCCAAACCCTCGAGCCATTTCTCATAATCCCGGTGCAGCCCCGACTCGTCGTCGTTGATGAAAACGCTCGCCGTGATGTGCATCGCGTTGACCAGGCAGAGACCCTCCTGAACCCCACTTCGACGAACCGCGTCCTCCACCTTAGGCGTGATGTTCACAAACCCACGCCGCGAGGGCACTTCGAACCAAAGCTCCTTACGATGGGTCTTCATACGCGAATGACTCTACACCCGAGACCACACCCGATCGGTGGCTCGCTGAGGCGGGTCCAACCACCGCCGACGGCATGCAGAGACCGCGTCATCAGGCTACCTTGTAGGGTTTTCAACGATGTGTTAGAACGCCACCGCCTTGCCCAGTTTGCGTCGGACCACAGTGTATTGCCCCAAGTGCATCAACTCATGGCTGGCCTGCAACGAAACCAGCCCCCCGACCGTCTTGAACATCTCGCGGTACGCCTCCGGAGCCGGCTCGCCCATCCGATCATCCGACAGTCGTTCCAGCGTCGCCAGCGTGCCCCGGCGCACCTGCCCGTATAGATCCAGATAGGTCTGCTTCGACTCGAAGAGACTCGCATCGTCCGATTTGGAGGTCTCCTTCGAGTACTTCTCGGTGAATCCGTCGGGAAGGGCCGGCATGTCCGACTCCGGCAGCTCCGACATCATGTGGTGTTCCGCGCCGATCAGATGGCCGAGCTGCCAGGCAATGTGGTTGGCTTCGGGCACCGGTCGGATCAGCAGATCGTCGTCGGACAGGTCGGCCAGCAGCATGTCGGTGATCTCTCGGGCGAGTTTCAACGACCCCTGAATCGCTTCGTGGGTATTCATCTATTGCTCTCCTAGCTTGGAATAGTCTCGCGGGTCGCTTCGGACCGGACGCCCGTCTCGCCAACCCTACCAAACCCGCTCCTCGGCGTCACCTGTCGAAAGATGTTGGCGGTCGTGGCCAACAAAACGCGGGACCTGGTCCCGGTTTGACGCCCGCCTCCGACCCGCAGTAAGGTACGGGCTGTAACGCTCACGCGGAGCCTGACCGGCGCGGAAGCAGGCAACCGAAGTGGGCGGAACTCCTGAACGCGTACAAGTTGTGTTGTGAACTGATTCCTCTCGGCGGAGAAACCGATGATCGGCGCTTCGCTCATCAAACACGGTCTAGTATCCATCGTCGTGGCGTGGGCGCTCATCGCTAACGTCTCGCTAGCCTCCGAACCAGCACCGCTCCAACCGACGGAAGCATCCGGTTCGGAAACTCAATCGCCACCCCGCGACCCGACAGAGGCCAGCCAAGCAGAGCCGCTGGAGCCGGTCAGTGATCCTCAACTCACCCTGCAAGCGCTCCAGCAAGCCGTTCCAGACCCCGAGGCCGAACGCCTTCGCCTACACGAAAAACTGGCCGGTGAACTCGGCAAGGCCGAGCGTCGAGCCCTCGAATCCGTGCTGGAACGCCTCGACGGCCTGCGCCGTCCCGTCCAAACGACGCTGGGACTCGATGATGCCATCCGACGGGCACTGAGCCACAGCTTTGCGATTCGAATCGAGTCCTACAATCCAGCCGTGGAACAGACCCGGGTGGTCGAGGCCGAAGCAGCCTTTGATCCGCTGTTCTTCGCCAATCTGACCCGCGATAAGGTCGAGCGCCCCTCGGGCAGTCCGGAACTGACCGGTACCACGAGCAACTCGCTCAGCATGGCCGGCGGGATTCGCAAGCTCCTGCCCACCGGGTTGCAGGTCACCACCTCGTTCAGCATGACCCGAAGCTCCAGCGACAGCCCGTTTCAGGTGCTGGATCCGGTCTATTTCGGACAGTTGCAGATGGAACTCCGCCAGCCCTTGGCCCGGGGCTTCGGCCTGGACTACAACCGGTCGCTCATCCACATAGCCAAGAACAGCCGGACGGTCAGCGACCTCGCGTTTCACGTTCAGGTGCGCGATACGGTGATCAGCATCGAGCGGGCCTATTGGGATCTGGTGCGGGCTCGGCGTGAGGTGGTCGTCGCCGCCCGCCTGCTGGCAGAACTCGAACAAGTTCTCAACCACCTGCGTGCCCGCGCGGACTTCGACGTGGTTCCCATCCAGTTGTACGACACGGAGGCCCGGCTGGAACGCAACAGGGCGGCCTTCGTGCGATCCCTCAACAACGTACGCAACACCGAGGATGCCCTGATCGCCCTGATGAACGACCCGCAGATCAATCTGGCCGACGACGTGGAGCTGCTGCCCACCGCCGTTCCGTCGGTCCACGGGCTGCTGGTGGATCGGATCGGCGAGTTGCAGACTGCCCTGGACCATAGGCCCGAGATTCGTCAGGCCGAGCTGACCGTTGACAACGCCAAGCTCGCGGTGGGTCGAGAGAAAAACGAGATGCTATCGCGGGTCGATATGGTCTTGCGCTACAGCGTGGACGGACTGGGCGCGAATGCCGACCAAAGTTTCGATCAGGTCACCGACCACGACTTCACCGAGTATTTCTTCGGACTGGAATTCGAGCTTCCCATCGGCAACCGTGCTCCCCGGGCCGCCTGGTTCCGCGCCAAACTGCAGCACGAACAGGCCCGGTTCCGACTCATGGAGACGAAGGAGCAGGTACTCCTGGACGTCAACGTGCGCGTGCGCGAATTGCAAACCACCTACGACCAACTGAGCCCGAACTTCAAGTCGGTGGTCGCTGCGGATAAACAGGTCAACTCAATCGTCGCCCGAGCCGAGCGGAAGGACTTCACCCAGCTCAATGCAGAGCTCAATGCTCGGGAGGGATTGGCGGCCAGTCGGCGGGCTCTGCTGGACTCAGCCATCGACTTCAACCTGGCCATTGCGGAGCTCGAGCGAGCTAAGGGTACCCTGCTGGGGTACAATGGGATCGTCATCGAGGGCTCCGAAGTCCCCGCCGACCGTGCCCCCGAGCGCCAAGACCCCCGGGCAATACCGGACTAGCGCCAAGCGGGGGTGCCGGCGTGGGGCGCCACTGGATGGTGGGTTCTCACTCGCCCCAAGCCCACGGATGGCAATCCGTGGGACGCCGTCAACCCGTCCCCAAGGCCATCGGCCGCCGGGACGATATAGGTCTATAGATTTAGGAGCTAATGAAACGATGCAGGTCCGCTTCAAATGCCCAGCTTGCGGCGGCAGCCACGTGTTTGACATGCCGGAAACGACGATTCACATGGTCTGCGGCACGACCCATAGAACCTTGCAACTACGCCTAACGGCCGGTGGGGACGTAAAGGCCGCCATTGTGGACGGTAAAGGCGAGGCGGACAGCGCACGGAAATAGCCGACGCCCGAACCGGGTTCTCCAGACTGATGACTACTCCGATGGAACAATCCCAGTTGGGCAGCGGCTTTCGCTCCGTGGGAGGATGGCTGCTCGTCGGCCTACTGGCGCTGGGCGCCTATGCCTTCACCCATCGCGTGGGGGGAGCGCCCCCTGAGTGGGGATCCGACCTCGCCGCCGCCCAGGAACGGGCTTCGGTCGAGGGGCGTTGCGTCCTGATCGAGTTCTGGCTCCCAGGCTGCACCTACTGTCGGATCATGGAGTCGGAGGTTCTGCCTGACGATCAGGTACGCCAAGCCCTGGCAGATTGGATCCCGATACGCCTGGACATGACCCAGGAACGAGAGTTGGCCAATCGATACCGGGTCACCGGCGCACCGACCTTTGTCGCGCTGAGCCCCCAGGGCGCGGAGATCGAGCGAATCACGGGATACCAGCCAGCCGACAGCTTCGCAGAGTTCCTTGACCGCGCCAGACTGGCCGTCCCTACATCCGTACCCACGAGCAAGTCGCCGACCGACCCCTACTGACCGCGTTGGCGCGAACCACCCATCATGGAGCCATGCCGACTTCCGTGCTCTCGATCGTCTCTAGCTTATCCACTTCGATGATTTCAACCCGCTGAGCCGTGTGGTTCTTCAGGTCCACCACGTAAAACTCGCCGTCCTTGACCACGACTCGTTCCCGATCCGAGCTGTACCCCTTGTGAGAGATCACCGCCAGGCAGCCTGCGTTCAGCACACCGAACGCTCCGATAAGCAAAACCGCAATCACGCGTCGCATCATTTGATCTCCCGTTGACAAACGGCGTTTCCCGCAATCGCCCACGTCATGCAAGGCCGCAGCACACGCTGATGGCCAGGCGAATCCACTCGCCGGTTACCTATTGGACACTCATGGCCTGCGAAGGTTAGCGATGCACTGAGAGTGCTGCGAGGCGCAGGCGCTCTCGGCGGCACCGGGGAACCGACCCGGCTCAGGAATCCTCAGCGGCGTCATCGGCCGGCGGCTTCCATCCCTGGGCCATGAGCAGTCGCTCGATCTGTGGTGGCGACCACTCCGAACCCTTAGTCACCTTTCCCGCCGGATCCAGTCGCCCGAGCTTGCTCATGTTCGATCGATGAACTTCGCAAAAGAGGGGTTGCAGATCGATTCCCAATACGTTGGCGGCGCCGTAAGTGACGTAGAGGATATCGACCAGCGCATCGGCCGCTTCGACGAGATCGCGGTCGGAAGCCGCCTTGAGGAACTCAGCCGCCTCCTCCGCAATGAGGCGCCCGCGGAACAGAAGCGCCCGGTCGGACGTCAATCTCGGTACGTCCCCATTGTCCTTCAGGTATTGATCGTGGAACTCTCGCACCATTCGTTGTTCCGGGTTCATGCGAACTCCTTTCGATTCCCTCACCGAACGTAGACCTGCCTGATTCGCCATGCAAACCCGTCTGCTAGACGGCGTCCTCGCGATCCTGTCCAACTACGACTCAGATGTACCGTCCGCGAGTTGCAGCCGCACGAATGGTTCGTTTTCGAAGCACATGGCTCCCAATCGGACTACCATTCCAGTCGTAACCATTTATTTTACAATAGGTTAACATTCAGACGCTGGATGGACGCGACCCTGCGGCGTTGATCTCGGCCCACGCGATCCACCGGAACAGAGTCGCGCTGAAGGGTAAAAAAACCCGGATTTCGGCCCTTGAGAGCCCTTTTTCGCGTTGACAGCCTCTGGTAGACTCCGCTGGACCTTCCCAGCGCGGTGACTTGGGAGGTGCCTTGAGAAAGACGGAGAGCGTAAATGCAGGAATACGAAACGCTGAGGCAGCTGGTCGAGGCCGCTGCGGACGACGTGGAAAAGGCTTCTGGAGGCAACAAGGCCGCGGGTACGCGGGTGCGGAAGTCCATGCAGGAGATCAAGTCCGCAGCCCAGGTGGTTCGCCAAAAGATTCTCGAGTCCAGATCGACGCCGGCAGCCCAGGGCTAGTACCCGGATTCTGGCGTTTCTGCGGGTCGCCGGTGGGTGCCGCCGTTCCGGGCACCCTGGGAGCGCCTCGCCGACCGTAGCCAGGGGCCTGCGTGGGCCAGGGTGGCCGTCTGGCGACAGGATCGGCCGGAGCACCGTATCGCGTTGGCGGCAGCCGATTGCGCGAGACGCGGGCCAGGCGCCACACCTGCGTCGCCGCTCAGTGCCGGTGGTCGACAACTCCGACGGAGACTGCGTCGCTTATCCCACGCGTGGGTAGGCGCTGGTAACCCGGCTACTTCCACGATGTAGGCCAGGGGGGGGGGCCGATCCATC
>JADFPW010000216.1 GCA_022562105.1 Planctomycetota bacterium | reverse complement strand
GGCGAGCAGGGGCGCGAACAGGAATTGGGTGCCGATCGAGTGGATTGGGCTGGTGAGCGGCCGTGGCCGGCGGCGGCAGGGAGGATAGCGAGCTATGAGGTTGGGTGTTCTGTCGGCGATGACCGGCTGGCAAACGGTTTGGGCGCTTATGGCGATTGGGATATGCGGGCTGATCATCCTGGTGATTCTGCTGCAGCGTGGTCGTGGGGGAGGTCTGGCGGGTGCGTTCGGGGGCGGGGGTTCCAGTTCCGCATTCGGCGCCAAAACGGGTGACGTCTTTACGGTCGTAACGGTGGTTCTGGCCGCCGTGTTTCTCGTTTGGTTTGTCGTGGGCAACTATGCCTTCATACCGGGCGGGCCCGTGGTTGCGACGTCGTCGGCGGTGAGTGGTATGGGGACGGCGGCGGATGATTCCTTGCCCTTGCCGGCCGCCCGTGACGAGGTCGCCGTCGATGATTCGGGTGATTCGCCATCGACGGAGGTTGGCGACACCGGCGATTCCGCCGTGGAGTCGCAGGCTGGTGTGGAGAATGATGACCCTCCTGCCGCCGACGCGTCAACACCGGCGGGCGACGCTGAGACAGGACAACCCTAGTGCTCTGTCAGGCGCGGAATACCGGGTCACCCATCGAAGTACGCCTGACGCAGCACTAGGACGTTGCGTTCGAGCTACCGGGACGATTTCCACAAGACCCCTGTGAGCCCGCCGGCCGAGTGTCGCTGCCGCGGTACGGACTGCTGACCCATGATATGTTCCATGACCGGTTTTGCAGAGGCGCAGCGCACGCACGACGGCGTGGCCTACGGGCTCGAGATTCGCAGCTTGAACCACCGTTACTTCAAGGCGTCGATCAAACTGCCGGAGAATCTTCAGTTTCTCGAGGTGAAGGTGGAACGCACGTTGCGTCAGCGGCTGGGGCGCGGGAGCGTGAACCTGACCGTGCGGGCTCGGAGCGAATCGTCGGGACGTGCTGCGGCGATCAATGAGACGGTCCTGGCTGCGTACATCGAGCGACTGGGCGCCGTCGAGATTCCGCCAGGCATGCAGGCGACGATTGACTTGGCGTCGCTGCTGACGGCTCCGGGCGTGTGCGAGACTCCCGAGGCCGACGAGACGCAGAGGGAGGCGCTGGGCAAGCTGCTGGACGACGTTGTGGCTGAGGCTCTCGACCTGTTGATCGAGATGCGCCTCCTGGAGGGCCGGACCCTGCGCAAGGTGATTCTCGCGGATTGCGAGAACGTCGGCCGAGTGGTCGACCGGATCGAACAACGGGCACCGACGGTGCTGACCGAGTACCAGCGTCGCCTGCATGAGCGCGTTTCCGCCCTGCTGGCGGAGTCGAAGCTCGAGCTTGACGGAGACGGTTTACTGCGGGAGATCGCCATCTACGCGGACCGATGCGACATCAGCGAAGAGTTGGCCCGCCTGCGTAGCCACGTGGAACAGTTTGTCGCCCTGTGCAACGACAATGAGCAAGCTGGCCGGAAACTCGACTTCCTGGCTCAGGAACTGCTCCGCGAGGCGAACACCATCGGCAGCAAGAGCAACGACTCGGAGATTGCTCACCGTGTTGTGGAACTCAAGGGGCTGATCGATCGGCTCAAGGAGCAGGTTCAGAATGTCGCCTGACGCTACAGCAGCCAGTCGCCGCGGCAAGCTGATCGTTATCAGCGGCCCGTCGGGCACGGGCAAGACGTCGATCTGCAACGCACTGCTGGAGCGCCTCCCGAATGCTGAATGGAGTGTGTCGGCCACCACACGACCCCGGCGGGGCAACGAGACCAATGGGGCGGCCTATTCGTTCATCAGTCGGGAGGAGTTCGGGCGGCGGCGCGAGGGTGGGGAGTTTCTGGAATGGGCGGAGTACCTGGGTGAATTGTACGGTACGCCACTGGCGGCGGTCACCGACGCGGTGCAAGCAGGTCACCACGTCATCATGGAAATCGAAGTCCAAGGGGGCAAGCAGGTGGCCGATCGCATGCCGGAATCCATTCGGATATTCGTGTTGCCCCCGGACATGGAGTCATTGCAGGCCCGCCTGGCTGGGCGAAAGACCGAGTCGGCCGAGCATCAGGCGCGGCGTTTGGCCGCGGCGGACGGTGAGATCGCCTTTGCCCGCGACTGCGGCGCTTATCATTTCTTCGTCACCAACGACGGGTTGCAGGAGACGGTGGCGGAGGTCATGGAGATCATCGAACGGGAGATCAACGGAGCATGATTCCTGAACTCAGAGACGACGCAATCATCAAGAAGGTCGGCGGCCGATTCAAGTTGACCGCCCTGATCCAACGGCGCTGGCTGCAATTGTTGCAGGGAGCCCGCCCCATGATCGATACCGAAGGTCTGACCACCATGGAAGTGGTGGTCAAGGAGATCAGCGAGGGTCTGATCATCGCCAAGACCCCGAAGAAAAGCGAACCCGAGGATGACATCCTCTAACTCGATATTGGCCACCGATCTGAAGGGCTATGAAGTTCTCGTAGCCATCGCCGGCGGTATCGCATCGTACAAGGTGTGTACGGTGGTCTCGCGACTGGTGCAGCGCGGGGTCGGCGTCACCGTGGCCATGACCGAAGCCGCCACTCGGTTCGTCGGGCCCCTGACCTTCCGTACCCTCAGCGGGCGCCAGGTCATCACCAACTTGTGGGATGAAGCTCATCTCGATCCGCAACACATCCGCCTGACCGAGTCGGCCGATCTGGTAGTGGTCGCCCCGGCCACAGCCAATCTCTTGGCCAAGATGGCCCAGGGCATCGCCGACGACGCGGTCACCACCTTGCTGGTCAGCGTGACCTCGCCGATGCTGATCGCTCCGGCGATGAACTCGCAGATGTGGCAGAACCCCTTCGTGCAGGGCAATCTGAAGCGCCTGATCGACGCGGGACACCACGTCATCGGCCCGGAGGAGGGTTGGATGGCCTGCCGCACGGTCGGCGTGGGACGAATGACCGAGCCCGAACGTATCCTGGATCAAATCGAAACCCTGTTGGGCGCTTCTCCACCGCGTGGACAAAACGAAAACCCTGGGCGTTAGCCGTGCACCTACTGGTCACAGCCGGGCCGACGCGCGAATACTTCGATACCGTGCGCTTCATCTCCAACCCATCCAGCGGGCGAATGGGGTTCGCCATCGCCGCTGCTGCGGCTGAGCAGGGTCATCGTGTGACGTTGATTAGTGGGCCGGTTTCTGAGGCCACACCCGCCGGCGTGGAACGAGTCGATGTCGTTACCGCCGCCGAGATGCTGAACGCCAGCACACAGGTCTTCGACGTGTGCAACGCGGCGGTCATGACGGCGGCGGTATGTGACTACCGTCCCGCCGATCGTCTGGAGCGCAAGCTTCACAAGCAAGCGACCCCCCGGCATGTCACTCTCGAGCCGACCGAGGATATCTGCGCGACGCTGGGGCAGATGAAAGCACATCGCGTGGTGGTCGGTTTTGCCCTGGAAGACCACGATCACCACCTGCGCGCCGAGCAGAAGCTGGCAGACAAGCACTGTGATGCGATGGTTCTCAACGAGCCCGGTAACATCGGCTCGGACCGGGCTACCATCGAGATCCTGATCGCCGATCAGGGTTGGGGCCCGCCCGTGTCCGGCACCAAGCTCGAGTTGGCCCGGGTCGTGGTTCAGTTCGTTGAGGGGCTGGTCTCCAACCGCTGATGGCCAGGCGCTTCGCCGGGCGCACCCAACCCGGCATCCCATGCCCGACAGAGCACCAGAGCCGCCGCGGCGATTCGCCGGCGGATGAAGTGTCCTATCTGATGTTAGAGGATAGTCAACTTGGCCCGAAGGTCGTCCGATAAGCCTGGAGCGTGCGTGAGGCGTTCAGCGCAGAATCTCCGCAATCCCGGTGGAGTGACCTGGAATGTACCGCGAACACTTCGGCTTGACCCATCTTCCGTTTCAGGACTCACCCAGCGCCCAGTTCTACTACCCTGCGCTCGATGCCGAACACGCCCTCGCAGGGGTGTACCAGCTGCTAGCCGAACCGACCACGCAAGACAAGCGCGGTGTGATCGTCACGGTCGTGGCCAACACGGGACTCGGCAAGACGTTGTTGGCGAGGAAGCTGGCCGAAGGGAGTCCGCCGCGAACCAGGGAATGCGTTTCCCTTACGAATCCACCGCCCCACCGTGAAGAGTTCATGCGACGGTTGTGTGCGGCCTTCGACGAGTCGCCGCACGAGGATACCACCACGGGGGAGATGGTGGGCTGGCTGCAATGCTCGTTGGCGAATCGCCAAACAGGCGACTCGGTAGCTGCCGTGGTGATTGACGATGCACATCGCCTCGACGCCCGCGTCCTCAACTTGCTGGCCATGCTGGTTGAACTGCGCTCCGGCGGTCGCCCGCTGCTCCGTGTGGTACTCCTGGGCGATGGTCGTCTGAGCGACCAGTTGTCCGCCCCGTCGGCCTCCTCGTGCCGTCATCGGGTGCGTGCCACCTATCGCCTCGGTCCGATGTCCAGGCCGGAAACACGAGCCTACATTGAGCACCGCCTCGCCGTCGCGGGTTGCCCCGACAGCCAACTGATGGCTCCGCAGGTGTTGTCATCAATTCACGATCGTAGCGGCGGTGTGCCACGACTCATCAATCGTCTGGCCGACGGAACTCTGCTCTCCGCGTTTGTAGATGGGCGAAGGCGCGTGACGGTCGACGATCTCCCCGCAGACGCCCCAGCCGAGCAGTGCGGCGAGGCCGCGCCGAACGCCCAACCTCGACCGATCAGCGCTACCAGGCCGACGGTTCGTGGGCGTGGTCAGGATGACTCGACATCCGCCCGTCGCCCCGGCGAGGCTCGCTCGCCCGATCGAAATCGCACCCCAGCCGAGGCTGGCAAGGCCCTGGAGCGTCAGCTGCTTTCGACCGCGGAACGGCTCAGCCATCGCCTCCATTCAGCGGTGGAGCACCTGCGTCTACGAGCCTTGGCGCTCCGACGACCCGTCGTAGCGGAGTCGGGATCACCGGGGTTGGGCAGTACCGCACCCGGGGTGAAGCCTGACCGTTCCCGATCCGGACTGCGTTGCGCGATGGCGGACTTTGGCGACAGTCTTGTGTCCATCCGGCGTCTGGGGGGCCGGCGCAAGGCGCCAGTCAGATGGGGAGCCAAGAGGTGAGTTCATCAGAATGGGGAACAGTGCTAGCCCAAGCGATAGCCCCGAAAACGGATTCTGGTGAGTCCGGCACGGGTTGGGTCACCTGGGCGGTGGTTTTTCTCCTGGTTGTCATCGGTGGCGGCCTGTCCGTACTGCTTCGATCTCGGCGTCCGGACCCATCCGGTTCGGCCCATGAGCGACTGTCGGACGCGGACCGTTGTGGGCAAAGACGATCGACGCCGGTGTCTCCAATATCGGAGGGCGTATGGATCGGCACGCTCGAGTTCGAGCCTCGAACCCCTGCGGACCTGCTCAGGCTGGTGCCCCTGCGCGTCTTGGTGGATGACTGCGGCGAGGCGCGGGCGGTCGGTGGTGCTGAGATGGGAGAGGATCAGAGGGTTGTCGACGTGCGCTGGGCATCCTCCCCCGGCGAAAGCGATCAATTGTCGACCCTCACCATCGAGCTGGAGGGCGCTGACCGGCGCTCACGGATTCAACTGAGTATGCACCGGGAATCGCGGACTTGGGTCACCGTCCCCGATGCCGGCGAGCCGTCGCTTCGCCTGCGGCTCATCACAGACTCGGCGCGTTGGCCGAACGCTGCGTACACACGCCCAGCACGGTGAAGCGTAACCCACCATCGCGTCGCACCTATCTGCGGGTGGCTACCTCCCGGTTCGAGCCGGCGGAGTCGAGGGGGTGTGGACGGCGACTCAGGCGTCTAGCTGTGCTTCGGCGACTTCTGCGGGTAGGGGGCGTCGCAGGAATCTCAGCACCCGATAGCGCCAGAGCCTGCGTCGAATGCGCTGATAGAGCTGGTCGTCGGGTTCGAGCTCCAGGGCCCCGCTGACCATGCTGCGAGTTTGGCGCCAGCGACCGAGGTACATGTACGCGACCGCTGCCTTGTGCATGGCCTCGGCGTATTGAGGATTGATCTCCAGGGCGCGAAGTGAATGAGTCAGGGCCAGGTCGTGGCGATCGATCATCAGACAGCACACCGCCAAGTTGTGATAGGCCTGTGCGTTGTTGGCATCGACCGCGATCAGGCGGCGGAACACATCGGCGGCGGCTTCAGGCCGACCGCGTCGCACCACACAGGTGCCCAGGTGCATGAGAACCCCGACGTCGTCCGGTGCCCACTCCAGGGCCGCTTCCAGATGTTGCTGGGCCTCTTCGTAGCATCCCAACGCGAGGCAGCACGCCCCCATTCGAGCCGGAAGCCGCGAATGATCGTTGGCCACCGCCGCGACGGTGGCAAAGGCGTGCAGGGCTTCGGCGGGTCGCCCCTGCCGCAAGAACAAGTCCCCGAGTGCGAACTGTGCGGCCACGTGTTTGGGATCCAGCTCGATGGCTTGGCGAAACTTCTCGGCGGCGGCATCGAGTCGGCCCGCTTCGGCGGCCAACTCACCAATCTCGAATAGCAACTCGACGTTGCCCGGATCCTCTCGCAGCTCAGCCATGAAGAACTCATGGGCCTTCTCGAAATCGCCCAGGGCGCGATGGGCCTGGGCCATCCGCTGCTTCAAGCCGGGGTAGGCGGGATCCGATTGAAGGGCTTGGGTCCAGCAATAGATGGCTCGGTCGTAAATCCCCCGAGCCGCCAGCGACGCCCCCATGTGGCAGAAGCAGTGCGGGCAGTCGTCTTCCAATTGCTGGGCGAGGTAGAACATCTCCTCGGCCTTGTCGTGCTCGCCGAGCTCCGCGTAGGCCAAGATGCGCTGACAGTAGGTGGGTTCGAAGTCGGGCTCCCGGCGGGAGAGCTCCGCCAGCACGCGGATGCAGTCGGCATAGCGTCCCACGCGGGCGAAGGTGGTGCCCAGTGCCAAAGCAACATCGGTATCGCCGGGGTCTTGTTCGAGGGCGGCGACGTAGGCCTCCACAGCTTCCTCGAGCTGGTCCAACTGCTCCAGGACGACGCCGCGATGAGCCAGCCACACGGGGTTGTGCGGGTTGACCTCCAGGGCGGCATCGATCTCGTCCAGCGCCTCGGACCAGCGCTGTTGCTCGCAGTACTGCTGGGCGCGCTCGACACGCTGCTCAGCGTCAAACCAGTCGTTCATGGCCTCGCACCTGGCGCTCGTCCCGGCGCCTCCCGAATCCAACTACATCATACTAGGAGGTTTATCGGACAGGAGCAACTGCA
This sequence comes from Planctomycetota bacterium, assembly GCA_022562105.1. Lineage (GTDB taxonomy): Bacteria > Planctomycetota > Phycisphaerae > UBA1845 > UBA1845 > JADFPW01. The sequence goes on along the minus strand of JADFPW010000216.1, from coordinate 505 downwards.
TCGCCAATCGAACTGAACGCGCCGCTGGCGTCGACCGTTGACCGGTGGACCCAGCCGCCTAGAATCCGAACGTCTCATAATGGCTGGCTATCCATGAAATGCGCGATCTTCGGCCCACCCTACTCGGGCAAGTCCACCCTTTTTGCCGCGGTCGGCGGACATCGCCCGGACCCCGGCTCGGTCGGTCAGGAACACCACGCCGTCGTCAAGGTGCCCGATCCGCGACTCGATTTCCTCACCGGATTGTACCAACCCAAGAAGACCACCCACGCGACCCTGGAACTGCTGGATCTGCCCGGATTCTCGCCCAACGACGCCCACGGCCGCGATGCCCTGACCAAGGCCCTGCCCTGGATGCGCCAATGTGACGTGCTGATCGCGGTGGTGCGCGACTTCGAGTCCGACGCCGTCCCCGCCTATCGGGATCGAGTGGACGCCCAATCCGATTTGGCCGAGCTGCTGGAAGAGCTGGTCTACGCCGACCTGCTGACCACCACCAAACGAC
>JADFPW010000215.1 GCA_022562105.1 Planctomycetota bacterium | reverse complement strand
GAACGCATGCAAATCGCCTGCTACGCCGACTTCTGCAACGAGTGCGGCAACTGCGATACGTTCTGTCCGGAATACGGCGGTCCGTACATTCAAAAGCCGAGCTTCTTCGGCACTATCGAATCCTGGACACGGGCAGCGCCGCGTGACGGATTCGTGGTCGAAGCCCACGCGGCGGGGGATCGGATCCAAGGGCGAATTCGGGGAGCCATATTTCAACTCTACATCATGCACGATCGAACCAACCTTTTCGTCGATAACGTGATCGCTGCCGTGCTGGAGGCCGAAAGACACGAACTTATATCAGTCAAGCGGTTGGAGAAGTTGTCGGCCGACTACCGGATCGACATGGGCGTGTATCATACCCTGCGTTACCTCCTTGGCGGTGTGTCCGACCAGTCTTGCGTCAATCAGGTCAACGCCCGAACGTTCGCGGTGGGCGTGACGACATGACGCCGTCCACGCAGATCGGGCCTCGCGTGTTCGCCATCGTGCCGGCTGCCGGCCAATCCCACCGCATGGGGAGGGCCAAGCAACTGCTGGACTGTGGTGGGCGCCCGATGCTGTTTGCTGTGCTCGAGCCGCTCATGGCTGCCGACGTTGGCGGGGTGGCCTTGGTCACGAATCGTTCTATTGTCGAGCGAATTGACCTGATCGAGGCGGGTGGCCCGTGTCTTCGAACGTGGGTTGGTGAATCTGAAAACGACACCTTCATCGTCTACAACGACGACCCGTCAAGCGAAATGATCGACTCAGTCCGCATCGGACTGTCTGCCTGGGACGCGAGAGAATCCATCAGCCCGCATGACGGTTTTCTGGTGTGCCCGGCCGATCATCCTGACATTCCCACGAGCGACTTCAACCAGTGCATTAAGGCGTTCATCGATAACCCGAACCGGATTGTCATTGCGACACGCGATGGTCGTCGAGGCCACCCCATCATACTGCCGGCCGAACTGATGACCTTCGTCGAGTCACCAGCCTGTGATGGGGGTCTGAACGCCCTACGACAAGCGTTCCCCGATCGGGTGCTGCAGGTAGCAACGGTATCAGCCGCCGTGACGCGAGATATCGACACGCCGGATGACTACGAGGCCCTTCCTTGACCAGAACGCATCATCCGGACGCGGTCGGCGGCGGAAGACCGACTCGGATCGCTGTGGAACATGGCCTGCCATTGTCGGCGTTTATATGATTATCGGAAGCGCAATGGACTTGGAGGTACTCAGTCCGAGGGATGTCTTGGGCAGACAGAAGCTATGCCACGTTGATGGCCGACTGCTGACCCGAGAACCAGAACGGCAGTCCCGATGGCCCCGTCCAACGACCGCCTCGGTGTGCTACTGCTCTACAGCAGTGTCACTCCCGAAGGGGATTCGCCACGATGATCACCTGTTCGCTAAATGAGATCCTGGACTCTGCCCGGGATTGGCTGTATCGCGAGGTTGGCTGGCCGCCGGGAATAACGCTGGACGGCGTGCGACTGCTACGACTCTGGCCCGGAAGACCTGGACCCATCAACTTCGAACTCGAGCTCCAACTCACCCAGCAAGGACGACAGCGCTGCTACGCCCTCCAGGGCGGCTTGGCAGCAGGCGAAGGGCACGGCGGTCGCCGATCACGGATTCGTGTTTCATCGCGAGGTCTCTTCGGCCTGCGGCTCACCGACGGTCCGGAGCGAATGTGGGTCTGTACACCGGATCGGGATCATAAACTCCCCAAGGTGCGCACTCTGCTCCATCCCGCCGAACTCCGGGAACGCCTAGCGGGTTCGGCGACCGCGTCCTACCTTGGAATGGACGACGAGACCGCCCGCCTGCGAAGCAGAGTCGTCACCTACCGCGCCGAAAAGCGCTGTGTGATCCGGGCCAGAGCCGACGGTCCCAGCCAGCCTCCACGAGTGTATATCAAGCTATTACAGCGGCCGATCGAACCCGACGCCGTTGCAACCGTTAACCACTTGACCGACTTCTTTCGACGGCAACGGGACGTGACAATCCGCGTACCGACCACGCTGGATGTTTGGCCGACCGACCACCTCTGGATCACGGCGGATGTGGGAGCCGATGTCCGGAAACTGGGCGTATCGTCTGAGGAAACCAAACTGGCAGCCCAGGCGTTATCGACTCTGCATTCGGCGCCGCTTACGCCGAAGCGCCGACATGCAGCGAGCGACGAGCTGGCCACCACTCGTCGATGGGCGTCCATAGTTGATTGGCTTCGGAGCGACGCCGACAGGCATTTCGGCGAGCTGCTCGAGCAACTTACCGCCCGGCTCAAGCCACTGGATGATCATGGCACGAGCCTGGTCCATTGTGATTACTACCACGCCCAACTCCTCCAAACCCCGGATTCTCTGTGGATGGTCGACTTGGACAACCTGGCGTGGGGACACCCCGAGCTGGACGTGGCCACCATGACCGCACATCTGATGCTCGAGCGCCTGGCCGCCGGATGTCCGATCGAAGACATGCTGACCGAAGGCGGTTCATTCGGCGAAATGTACCGTCGCGCGGGGAGTCGGATTTGCGAGAAGCGTTTCGCGTTCTACCTACCCTGCGCCCTCACCCGGTTGGGAGCCCTCCATCTACCACGCCCCAACGGCCTCGAACGGGCACACCAACTGTGGTCCCTGGCCCAAAGCTGTTTGGACGGTGACGGCACTATCTGACGCTTCGTCCGACCGCCAAAGCCGACCCCCTATCGGCATTTACCGATCCGGGCCAGGACGAAGCACGGTCCAGCGGCTCAACATGGTCGTCGAGTTTTTGGTCGGCGGAGCAACCATTTTTTGGGGGACTCCAGCCGGCCTCGTGGGGGGGGCAGATGGGTCGGGCCCGCGGATTCATGTCCGGAGTTGTCGAGAGAGCTCGCCTAACAGGCGCAATCGTCAAATCACTCAGCTCGCGGACGCCGACCAAAGATTTCTTGAAATCCTAGGGAACCGGGAGCCGTCTAATGGCTTTATGGAGGGTGAACGTTCATTGACGATCGATCGTCAGGCCGCAAGGAGGTCCAAGGTGGAACTGGAAATCCCCATGGGGGCGCAAGTAACGGCGAGATGTGCCGACGAGCGAGACTTGGTCGAACGGGCCAAGAGCGACCGGCGGGCGTTCGCCGAACTCTATCACTCCCACCAGAGCGCCATCGGTGGGTACATTTACCGCCGAATCGGGGATGCCCATGCCACCGAAGACCTGGTCGCGGACGTGTTCACCATCGCCCTGCAAGCCCTGCCGCGATATCGGCAGCGAGGCTTGCCGGTGCGGGCCTGGTTGTATCGCATCGCCACCAACCGGGTGAATCGCTGGGTTCGGCGGGAACGCTACCGGAGATTCAAGCGGCTGGAGATGGACTGCGAGGATGTCGGCGGCGCGCCGGTCGATGCCGGGCTGACGCGTGAGCACACCCGGGCGGCGCTGTTGGATCTGGCGCCGAAGTTTCAGACCGTATTGGCCCTGCACTATCTGGAGGGCCTGCCCATTCGGGAGGTGGCGACGGCCATCGGATGTCGAGTGGGTACGGTCAAGTCGCGCTTGGCGCGCGGGCGCGATGCCCTACGTCAACGCCTGCAATCCAGGAGGTCGTCACGATGACACGACGCGAGGATCCGGTCGACAGTGCGTTGGAAATGTTGCGGGCCGACGAGTGGTCCGCCGAAAACTGTAGTCCCGATTTGGAGAATAGAGTAATGCAGCAGTTCAATAACCGTCCTCCGGCATCACGATTCGGCCATTCACGTTCGATATTGCTGGCCCTGGCCTTCGTAGCGATCGGTGGAGTCACGTTCGCCGCCGCCGGTGGGGTAGGCGCCCTGCAGAGATGGCTTGTCCGAATAGAAATCGACGGCCAGGTGACCGAAGTCACCCTGGATGAGAACGGCGAACACACCTTTACCGTCGACACCGAAGACGGAGGCACGGCTACCGTTCACATTCAGCAGTCCACGTCGCCGGACGGAGAGACGACGCGTATCGCCATACAGGCAACCGGCGACGGTACGGACGAGAGAGAGGTATGTAAGGTGATTCGCAAGGTCCGCAAAGGGCTGCCCGAATCCACCTTCAGCCTGGACGATCTGGGCGACGCCGAGCCGCTGGCGGAGTGGACCAACCAGGCCGGCGACGATAACGAATTGTACATCCTGTCGGCCGAAGAGGGCAGCGGCTCACGTATCTTCTTCGTCACCTACCCCGAGGGTGGCGATCCGGAGGTCAGGCTCGTCGGGAGCCCGTCAATTCAGCTGGTGGGTGAGGGCCTGGACACCCAGGTCCAGGTCAGCGACAACGGCACGGTGTCGATCGCGGTCAATGACGGATCCGACGAAGTCTGCCAACTCAAGCTCCGCATCGCCATGGGCGACATCGCCGACGAGATGCCGCAGAACATTCGGGTCCAGACGTCGGACGGGGCCATCAAGGTGCAAGTCGCCCCGATCGACGACGAGCTGTAGACACCGTAAATTCGTCGAATAGTTGCAGATCATCTGCCCCATCCAAGCAACGGCTTGGATGGGGCCTTTGCGTGCGCCGGATCGGTCAGCGTTGGTACGGCCACTTGCGGGCGCTTGGGCAATCGGGATATGATATTCCTTGACCTTGTGTTGGATGGAACATGTTGCTCAGAAAGGACGCAACCGTGCCTCCTATGTTGCGAAGGGCACCGGGGCGGACCGGATGATCGTATTCGACGACCTGATTCTCAGCCTACTGAGCAGCGCGATCGTCACGTACGTCAATCGAGGCGACGACGCCATCGACGACGCTCAGAAGGAGCGATTGGAAGACCTCAAACGAAGAGTTGAGTCGTTACGGAAATGGGATTCACCCGAACAGCAAGTCTCGTCGCTGTTTAACGAAGCTCTGCGTGACCACCGCCAACCCGGCAGCCCAGGCGCGGCGTTGGTCAAGATCGTCCCCACCGATCCCGTGTGGGGCATGGACCTCACCCAATGGCTGCTAGAACCCGATCCCAAGGAGTTTGACCGCAAGCTGGAGAGTCTCGCCACTCGGCTCGCCGAAGCCTCGAATTGTGAGCAGAGCGCGGTCGCCGCTTTTCTCACACGGGTGCATCAGCGCATCGACGGCCACCTCGGTCTCTCGCAACTTCGCGCGGACCAGAAGCTGAATCTGATCCTGGATCGCCTCTGCGGCCTTGACGAGTTGCGCAGTATAGTCGAGCGCAACCAATTCACGTTGCTCGCGGCGTTTGACCGATTGCTCGAAGACGAGCAGCGCAGGGTGCTCGTCCCCGTGTGTCCGGTGACCCGCGAGCCGACGGAAGACAATAGCCTGCTCTCCGGTTCTCGTCCCACTGACGAGGACATGCACCAGAATCTCGACTTCGAGCGTAAGGTGTTCAAAGATGTGATCGCGGCCATCGATGCCGTGGACGCGTTCCCCTGTGCCTTTCTGTTCCAGGCGGAGCCGCAAAAGGGCAAGACCACGTTTCTCAAGCGCGTCGGATGGCACCTGGCCCAGAACGGCTATCCCGTGCTACAAGTGGCCGACGACGGACAAGCTGGACAATACGCACATTGGATTGACAAGTGTGCTGCCAAACAGAAGTCTCAGCCGCTGGTCGTACTGATTGATGACCCTTTCCGCCAGGGAGAGCACTTTACCAACCAACTCGAAGGCCTACGCCAACGCGATATCCGCGTCATCATCCTTCTCGCTTCCCGATCGCTCGATTGGCGAGAAGTGAAAACGGACCAGTGTCCGCTGATCAGTGACAAGCATCTTCGCATGTTCGAGCTTAATCCGCGGCGCGGAGAGGAACGGCTCTTGCTCGAGAAACTCGTGTCTCGCGGCCTCTTGGGAGTCGATAGGCTCGAAGCGGTGAGCAAAGAGGTCGAAGAAATCCCCATCGGCGAACGCTACTTTCATCGCGTCATCGAGCTTGCCACCAACAATCGCAACTGCGCTATTTCCGCCATGGTGGAGAAAGCGCTGAAGGAGGCCGAGGACTCGCCCGACGCGAAGGCGTTTGAGTGCTTCTACGCACACGTGTGCGTACCGGGCATGCTTGGACTCCTCTTGCCGGAGAACGTGGGGCGAGTCGTATTCAATGATGATGCCGAGCGTTCTCGCGCGCTGGCCTTTAACGAACAGTTGCCACGGCCCGCGATTCGCGTGACGAATTCCGATTACTCGGTAACGCACGAAATCTATGCTGCCGAGTTTCTGGCTGGCCGCGACATCGTTGCCCAGACCCGCTCATTCGTTCGAGCCTTTGTGGCTCACCCAGAGCTCGGCGACTATGTAGGCTGTCTCCTGCAGGTCCAACGTAGGCGAGGTCTGTCTGAGATGGTTAGGATGCTGTGGGAGGAGATCGCCGACCAGGTCACCGACGACCATTGGAAGGCGTGCTCTGGCCGCGTCCTTTCAGGCGCTTGGGGAGCATTGCTCTACTATCTCGGCCACAAGCGGCAGAGTTTACGTGCGAATGCCGTCGCCGTGAAGAAGGCCCCAGATGACGCGCGGCCGCACAATAACTACGCAATCGTGCTGACTGAGATGGATGAGCCGGAAGCCGCCCGAAAGCACTTCGAAGAGGCCCTGCGAATCAATCCGGAATCCGCCGACGCGCACAACAACTACGGAAACCTGCTGAGTAAGTTGAATGAGCCGGAAACCGCGCGGAAGCACTACGAAGAGGCCCTCCGAATCAATCCGGAATACGCCGAGGCGCACAACAACTACGGACTGTTGCTTTTCGAGCAGGGTGAGCTACCCCTGTCGCTGGACCACGCCGTCCGGGCGATCCGACTGCAAACACTACCGGGCAGAGGAATTAGGATTCCCGGGGCGTTCTCCGGCCGCACTGAAGACCTAATTCAAGTCATCGAATCGTCAGATTCAACTGCGGAACGCCGTGGCGGAGCCCTTGCGTTTCTGGCTGCGCTTAAGGACGAGCGAGCCGAAGAGCTGCTGCGTCAGTGCGAAGACGATCCATCCTTAGTGCCCGCGGCCGAAGTGTGCAAAGAGATCCTGGCATATTGGACGGAGATTGTGCAGGACGATACGACCGAGCCGCCTCCGGCCGACACCTCGGCCGAATAGGGAGTAGGGATAGACAGCGAGCGGGAGCTGGGAGCGGCGATCCGGGAACGGGCAGTAACGCACCTCATCCCTCCGCCGCTACCGACCGGCACCGCGTGCGAGCTTCGCCTTCCACGTGGGTTTCGGTTGCCGGGGTATCAGGCTTGCGCTTCGAGGACCATGTTGGTGGGAGTCTCAGCCGCACGACGCACTCGGGTGAAGCCGGCTTGCTTGAGCACTTCGGTCAGCCGCTTCTCACCTGCTTGCGCACCGAGGGCCAGGCCTACCTCTTGCGCCTTCGATGCCGGCGTGCAGATCATGGTTGAAAGGGAATAGTAGATTTGCCCGAGTGGATGCTGGTTTTCTTCGACGCTATCGCCGGCCAGCGGCTCTACCAGCATGAACGTGCCCCCGTCTGAAAGACTGCCGAGAATATGCCCGGAGGCTCCGACCGGATCGCCCATGTCATGGAGGGCATCGAAAATCGTTACCAGATCGTAGTCGCCACCGGGGTACTCCTTGGCGGCGACAACTTCAAAGATTGTATTGCTCGCAACTCCTGCGTCTCTGGCTCGCGTTCGTGCGTGTTCGACGGAAGGCTCATGGAAGTCGAAACCGTGAAATGTCGATCGTGGAAACGCTTGAGCCATGATGATTGTGGAGGAACCGTGGCCGCAGCCAACGTCGGCGACTTTGGCGCCGGCCTCCAGTTTCTGACGCACCCCCTCGAGCTTGGGAATCCACGCATCGACGAGGTTGGCAGCGTACA
>JADFPW010000214.1 GCA_022562105.1 Planctomycetota bacterium | reverse complement strand
CCAAGACGGGCCGATTCCTGTCCTGTACCGCCTTCCCGGACTGCAAGGGGGCCTACAACGTCGATCGAGACGGCAAGCCGATCGTCCCCAAGGACGTCAACATCAAATGCGAGAAATGCGACAGCCCCATGATTCTGCGGCAGTCGAGGCATGGGTCTTTCCTGGGGTGCAGCGGCTACCCGGAGTGCAGAAACACGATCGCCTGCGATGCCAATGGCGACCCCCTCAAGCTGGTAACCGAAAAGGAACTGGAGCGCCCATGCGAGGCGTGTGGCGAAGGAACGTTGAAAGTCAAGCGTCGCGGCATGCGGGCGTTCCTGGGTTGCGACAAGTTTCCCAAATGCAAGAACACCATGCCACTCCCGGAAGACGTCCGATTGGAACGCAAAGTTCTGCCGGTGGAGGAGGCGGGGTTTGTCTGCGACAAGTGCGGCCAGGCCATGCACATCAAGCCCGGCCGGCGGGACAAGAAGTTCATTGCGTGCAGCGGATTCCCCCGATGCCGAAATTCCTATCCGATCGAAAAGCTGGATGAGCTGCTGGCAGACGTCGCCAGCGGCAAACTGGCCCAGCCGGCAGCGCGGAAATCGACCGGCAAGAATGGAAAGGGTGCGCCCCGTCGCGAGGTGCCCAAAACTCCGGATGGCAAGGTCGATTATGAAGCCATGGGCCCGCCCCCGCCGGGATTTGCCTGGACGCGGACCGGTCGCCCGGTGGTTGAGACGTGGCCCGAGGAGCCCTTGTCCTGCCCCGAGTGCGGCAACGACCTGATGCTCAAGAGTGGTCGTTTCGGACCGTTCTACAGTTGCACTGGTTTTCCCAAGTGTAAGAGCTCGGTGAACCTGCGTGGCGAGGCGAAGAAGCGAGCCGAACAGGAGATGCCAGGCCCCGAGCGGGTCGAGCCGATTCCCACCGACATCGACTGCCCGGAGTGCGGCCAGAAGATGTTCATCCGGGTGGGCCGAAGCGGCAAGTTCCTGGGCTGCAGTGCTTATCCCAAGTGCAAGACCACCCAACCGATGCCCGAAGCGCTCAGCGCCGCCGCGACTGCATCCAGTTGATAGCGAGTGCGCACACGTCCCCCATCTGGCTCGGACGCGAAGTCCAAGGCGTGCCGACTACTTGACCAGCATAGGCTTGGGCGTGTCGACGAGCAGCAGCAGCGGCAGTGACTCGTCGACGTGGAATTGGAAGTCCCCGGCCATGTCGATGGTGCCAGCGATGATGGCGCCGTAAAAGTCGCTGGTTCCGTTCAGCGTCACCGATGCGTTGGGAGCCAATATCGATCCGTAGAAGGCCGCATGTCCGTCTAGGCTTAACGTTGTTCCGGCGATGTTCAACGTGAGCAAGGACGGGTCTAACGTGGTGTTGACAAGGGTAGCCCCTGAAGCGTTCAGATCTCCGGTGACATAAATGGTGGTCGGGCCCGTCACGGTGAGTCTGGCGTGCGACCCCATGGTGATCGAGTCAAATAGGTATGTCCCGGGCGCGAGGGTGAGATTGTCGTGCGAACCAAGGTACAGGTCCAATCCCGCGCTGAACGGAGAGAGACCGTCGTCAGTCAATCCGATGGTCCCGTTGTCGTTGCTAGCGATTACGTCAGTGAAATCAATTACCGGAGCCACCACACCGTCGACCGAGGAGGTTGTTATCCCGGTGATGACGCCTGGCCCGGCGCCGACGGTGGCTTCGTAGCCGTATCCTGTCATCACGTCGCCGTGGATCTCGTACGAACCGGACACGTCGATACCGCGGCCGCTGCAAACGTCGCCGTTTTCGACCGCCGAGAGCGGCTCGTATGGGCCTTCAGTAGAATCGTAACTGTCCGTCCGGGCATGGCCGGTTACTTCCACGCCGTTCAAGCCCCAAACGCCGCGACAGGGGGCGCTCCCGGTGGCGACAGCCTCTCTTTCCACGGAAGTATGTGACTTCCAAAAGATGGCCGAAAAGAACAACGGTGTTTGGGTCCGCCTAGCCACGACGCGGACGGCGAATGCACCGCCCTCCCAGTCCGCGGGGTCCAGGGCGGTAAAGACATGATTCACCGAATCCCAGACACCCAGCTCGATGGTCTGGTCGTGGAGGGAGAGGTAACCTTCGTGCTTCTGATTTCGGGCGATGACGTCCAGAACCCTAGAGATGGTATCATCTCCTTGCGTATTATCATCTCCTTGCGAATCATCATCTCCTTGCGAATCATCATCTCCTTGCGAATCTTCCCATCGCCAGGAATCAGACGTATTACCTTCGTAGAGGGCGAACGCACCCGCCAGCGCCCCGGCGTCCGCCGTGTTCTGCGTGTGAGCGGCCACGTTGCAGATGAAGCCCACGTCGATGGCCAATGCCGCGAACCCGATCAATACGGGAAACAGGAGTAAGCACATGATGGCGGCCGCCCCGCGTTTCCGATCTCCCGCCGCGTGATTTCGTTTTAGCTTCATCGAATGCCTTCCCTAAACAGTGCTTGCTGGACACTCGTCCACGGGGCGTCCCTCTTCCACCGCCCGCTTAATGCGTCCCACCAAACTGCGGGCACCCCCGCCCACGCTTGGCGATTCGGTCTCCGGGCGTAAGGTCGCCCGGCATGCTCGTCATTCGTAACCTACGATCTGCGTTTGGGCCCGGCAAGTACCCGGAAGGATCAGGTGACTCGACGCAAACACCGTCTTATCGGACCCATCGCACGCCCCATGGGGTCATCAGGCAAAAGAAAGAGACACGTGTCCGGCGCGTATCGTATGCTCCAAACGTGGAAAACTTGATGCAGGCGTATTGACAGGAGCGAGTATCAGCCATGACAGCAGAGAATCCAAACCACGACAGCAACGGCAGGCGAAATCGTCGAGGGCGGTACCTCATCTATCGGTCGTTGCAGCTTCGGTGCGCACTGACGACTGGGTTGTTCATCTTTGTGACTTCGTCGCTGATGTCCAGCACGCTCTACTTCGTTCTGCACCAACAAGCGCGTCAGCGGCTGATCGACCCACAGAACTACGTGGGGTCGGTCGGGACGGTCATCCTCTTTGCTGCGCTCGCGTTTTCCGCCCTAGCCGCACTGGGGTTCGCTTTCTGGTCCGTCCGAATGACCCACCGAATCTACGGACCCCTGTGGGTGCTGAATCGCGGTTTGCGCGAGCTGGCCGCCGGCAGACTGCCGGATGTCAGGCCCCTGCGGAAGCGGGACGAACTCAAGGATCTGCACGCGTCTTATGAGGCCGCGGTTGAGTCCTTGCGCGCCCAGAAGAAGCAGCAACTGCAACAGTTTGCGGAAATGCAGGCCGCCCTGGATGCCATAGGCGGTGAACGGCTCGAAGGATCCGAGGTCCACCTTCAATCGCTCGCTGCGGATTTCGAACGTATGCGCGGTGAGTTGGCCGACAGCCTGGGTGAATCGTCCGTACCCACCTTCCGCGACGAGTCACCCGCTGACGAGGTGGGGGTGCAGCCCGCCGTGAACGGCTGAGCCCCGTCGAGAGGTTCGACGAACTCCTGATGGCAAGATCGACCATGAAGCCATGGGTCCGCCTCGGCCGGGACTCGCCTGGACTCGGACCGTTCTACCGTTGCACCGGTTCTTGAAAGTGCCGTCGCGTCGGCATCCAGTTCATAACGGGTACACCACACGTCCCCCCTCCGGCTCGGATGCGAAGTCATATGAGCCTGTGCTACGGACAGATCCCGAATCGTGCCAGTACGAATCCCACATCCAGAGGGTTTACTATGCCATCCGCGTTCTGATCCGCCACGTCGCAGTCGGGTTCACCGGTGCCCACGGAACAGCCGAAGCGGGCGGCTATGTAACCGGAGTCGCGGGTGTCCACCATCCCGTCACCGTTGGCGTCGCCGGGACAGGGAGGCTGCTGGGGAATGATTTCGATGCCCTCGATGTCATCCAGCGGCGCCAAACTCATGACCACCTGGGATTCACCGCTCACCGGATCGATGATGAAGAGCGAATTGCTCTGGCCACCGTCCACGGCGAAGAGGTTGCCCTCATCATCGAAGACCATCGCGGAGATCAAGTCAGGCATGGGGACGAAAGTGATATCGACTTCGAGCGTGTCCAGGTCGATCCGGTAGAGGAACTCACTGTTGAATGGATCGAAACCCGGGGCGTATGCGTCACCTGCTGCGTCGATGTCGAGCGTGTGGGTCGAGACCGGTATGCCCACCTGATCGAGGAGCACGGTCTCGGCCGTCTCGGGATCGATCTCGTAGAAGAAATTGTTCCACTGCAAGCCGTAGAGTGTGCCGTCCGAAGCGAATGCCAAACCGCTCACGATGCTCTGGGTCTCCAGAGCGCCGATCACTTCCGCGCTGACCTTGAGGGGATCGATGAGGTAGAGAATGCTGCCTGCCAGCCCGTACAGCCGACCGTCGGGGGCCAGGGCGATCTCCAGCACCGCGTCGCCGCCCACCGGGAGTGTCCCCAGCCACTCGATCTCGCCGCGTTCGGAGTCCACCCGCCATAGGTCCGGGCCGTCGGTGATCCAGAACTCGGTCGCCGACGCCACGGCGCAACACAAACCTGCCGACAGTACTGCCATCACGCTGTATCGCTTTGAGATCATGGCGTTCACTCCTTTCGGTAGGACCGTTCAGCAGACCCGGACCCATGGATTGCGATCCATGGGCTTGGGGGATGTCTCATTTCCCATTGGCGCCTAGACAAGCAACCGAGCACGGGTCGTGTTTTTTTCGGGCGACGCTTCTGAGGGATTCTGAGCCACCCACCAAGTGGCCGGCAAGTGGCGGGGCGCTACGAGCGGGGGCCAGGGAAGAACGATCGCCGGATTCGGGGGCGATGAGGATCAATGGTATCATCTGCAGCGATGGTGGGTCGAGAATCAACCAAAACCGACCCGGGCACGCGGTTCACGTTCCCGCGATCCGCTCGGCTGCACAAGAGGGCCGACCTGGCTCGCGTGTTCGGACGCAAGTGCAGCGCGGGGGATGGACGGCTTGTGGTGTACGTCGATGCCAACGGCCTGGAAATCACCCGGCTGGGATTGAGCATCAGCCGGCGGGTGGGCAAGGCCCACATTCGCAATCGCATGAAACGCTTGGTCCGTGAGGCCTTTCGCCTGACACGTCATGAGCTGCCCGCCGGGCTCGATCTGCTGTGCGTCATCAAACCCCATCGGGAGCCGTCGCTCGATGAGTATCGTCGTTCGCTGCGACAGTTGGTGGCGGCGGGTCAGCGGCGACTGACGCGGCGTTAACGTCCGGTGTGGGCGCTGGACGGACAGCCACAGTTTTCCACGATCTCCGACGGACCTCAACGGCCCACAGATTGCCTCGTTGAGGCTGGGAGGCTATATTCTGCAGTCGTTAGCTAGAAACCTACGGAACCATCGCCGCTGATGAATCGGCGGCCTACTCGGCGATGGCTGTGTCGCGGTTTGGACGACATGGCGGGAGCGACCCAGGCATGATCATCGGCGTCCCACGTGAGATTAAGACCCACGAGTACCGCGTCAGCGTGACGCCGGCCGGCGTGTTGGAGTTGACCCGCCACGGGCATGAGGTGCTGGTCGAGAAAGAGGCCGGTGCGGGGTCGGGGTTGTCCGACGAGGAATACGTGGCCGCCGGTGCGAAGATCGTGGATGGTCCCAAAACGGTCTTCGATCAAGCGGAGCTGGTGGTGAAGGTCAAGGAGCCCCTGGCCGAGGAACGACGGATGCTGCGGGCCGACCAGGTGATGTTCACCTACTTCCATTTCGCCGCCGACCGAGCCCTGACCGAAGAGACCGTCGCCACCGGGGCGGTCTCCATCGCCTACGAGACCATCGAAGACGCCCAGGGTCGCCTGCCGCTGCTGACCCCGATGAGCGAAGTGGCGGGCAAGATGAGCATCCAGGAAGGGGCCAAGTACCTAGAGCGGCCCATGATGGGGCGGGGGATTCTGTTGGGCGGGATTCCGGGCGTCGAGCCTGCTGAGGTGTTGATCCTGGGCGGAGGCGTGGTCGGAACCAACGCCGCCAAAGTCGCGGCCGGCCTGGGCGCTCGGGTGTTCATTTTGGACGTGAACCTGGATCGGCTGCGTTACCTCGATGACGTCATGCCGGCCAACGTTCATACCTTGTACAGCAATCGTTTCAACATTCAGGAGCGACTCCGCAGTGCGGATCTGGTGATCGGGGCGGTGCTGATTCCCGGGGCCCGTTGTCCGGTGCTGGTCTCCGAGGACGACCTGCGCACCATGAAGCAGGGGGCGGTGATTGTGGACGTCGGCGTGGATCAGGGCGGCTGTTGCGAAACGATCCATCCCACCACGCACGCCGAGCCGACCTACATGGTGCATGGTGTGGTCCACTACGCCGTGGCCAACATGCCTGGGGCGGTAGGACGTACCTCGACGTTCGGCTTGACCCACGCGACGTTGCCCTATCTGTTGGCCCTGGCGGATAAGGGATACGTCGAAGCGTGTCGGGCGGACCCAGGATTGGCCCGAGGCATCAACACCGAGAAGGGCAAGCTGACCTATCGGCCGGTCGCGGAGACGTTTGACCTGCCGTATGAGCCGGCGTCGATGGTCGGGGCGGCGTGAGTCGGCACCGAGCTGCCATCGGGCACGCGCCGTCGTCGAGAGGATCGCAGCCATGAAGAAAGCCATCATCGCCGTCGTGATCGTCGTGGTCCTCGTAGGTGGGTACAGTATCCTGAGCAACCTGCGCCTGACGGCTCCGGGGGCTGCGGGCAAGTTGCAGAAAATCACCCGTGGGGATCTGATCATCCCCATCGGCGCCACCGGCGAGGTGCTTCCCGCCGCTCGTCACGAAGTCAAATCCGAAGCCAGCGGTGAGGTCGTGGAAATCGGCAAGCAGGCCGGCGACGCGGTGCGGGCCGGCGAACTCCTCATTCGATTGGCCAAGGACGATGAGGAACGCAGCGTGGCCCGGGCCCAGGCTGAACTCGAGCGGGCCGACGCCGCCCTGGCAAAAGCCAAAACCGCCGTCCAACAACGAGACGTCAACATCAAGGAAGTCGAGGCTCGTCGGGACCGAACCCTCGTGCAGCTCGCCCAGGCCAAGTTCGAGATGGACAAGGTCGCAAATCTGGCTGACGATCAGACCAACCCCGACGAACGATTCAGGAAAACGACGGCCCACGACGCCTTGGCAGCCGACCTTCGGGGTGCTGAGGCCGGCGTGGAGCAAGCCAAGCTCAACGCAAGGCAGTCCATTCAGGATGTACGAACCGCCGAGGCGACACACACCGTCGCTAAGGCCAACCTAGACGATGCCATGGAGCGCCTGAGCGAGACCGAAATCCGGGCCAAGATTGATGGCCTGGTGACTCGCATGAACGTCGAAGTGGGCGACGTCATTCAGGGGGGCAAGACGGTGGTGGGCAGCGGCACCCTGCTGGCCACCATCGCCGACGTCAGCGAGTTGCTGGTTCGCACCGAGGTCCAGGAGCCCGACATCGGTGAGGTGCTGGCGTTGGCTCCAGCCCACGCCCGACCCAAGATGGCCGAGGCCGCTGCCCTGGGCGGCGACTTTCGGGCCACCCTGAGCTCGCAGATCGACGACGACGAGGGCGTCGAGGTGAAGATGGAGTTCGACGCCTTCGGCGAAGAAGTGTTCACCGGGTTCATCGTGCGCATTTACCCCGAGCCTCGCAAGATCAACAACGTGGTCACCTACCTGGTCGACATTCGACTCACCGGCGACAATTGGCACAAGGTCATGCTGGGCATGCAGGCGGAGGTGGATTTCATCGTCCAGAGCTTAACGGACGTGTTGCTCTGCCCGCAGGATGCGATCCATCGCGATGAGAGCGGCCGATACGGCGTGTACATTCCGGTCACCAAGGAAGGTCAAGAGTTGCCCGGGGCTGAGTTCGTCGAGGTCCAGTATGGAC
>JADFPW010000213.1 GCA_022562105.1 Planctomycetota bacterium | reverse complement strand
CCCCCGATTAGACTAGGCTCGTACCATCGCCGACACGCCGGCGCCGACGAACCCAACGGAGTGGCCGCCGCCGTCCTCGATCATACTCGTGAGCACAGTTGTCAGCTCAAAGGGCGCAAGGCATCAGCCAAGACTTCGGCCGTTGGGAATCGCTGGCTGGGATTCTTTTGGAGGCATTGGTGGAGGAAGTCGGCGATGCCCTGCTCCAGCCAGTCTACCGGCGACGAAGCCATTGGGCCCGGCAGGATTCGAACCTGCGACCGATCGATTATGAGTCGACAGCTCTAACCGCTGAGCTACGGGCCCCGGCGCGGCGCCAGGAGCGCTGGACCGGCATCGAGCCTCGGATACTCCCAGCGAGGCGGGATGCGGGCCAGCGCCCGCGGCTGGGATTCCAACCCGCACCGGGCGGAAGGACGAGCAATAGACGCCCACCCACGGATTCATGGTAGCACGGCGTGGGATGAGAGGCGACCGAGTCCCCCCGGCGTTGCCCGGGGCTGACCTGTTCGGCCCCTTTGGGGCCGGGTGGGTGGGAGGTTCGTTGGACGGACAGGCGGTATCGGCGTAGAATCCGCGCGATATCGACGGGGAGTGTACCGGCGAACCGCAGACTTGAGGTCCGCGCGGACTGAAGTCCGCGGCTCGCTCCCGGGAGAAGTGAGCTTGAACCGGCACACAGGCGGGAGCGGAACAAGAGTGATGCATCAGAGGGTGACCCCACACGCGATCGCCGCAGTGCTGGCGAGTCTGGTCTGGATTGGACCGGGCAGCGCCGGCGATCCGGACACGCCCGGCTACACTTTCGAGTTCGACACCCAAACCGAGGAGTGGAGCCGCCTGGAGCCGCTACCTCGCGGAACGCCCGGCGGAGACCTGGAGCACGTCAAGAGCCTCCTGGACCAAGGCGACACGACGCAAGCTGGACGTGAAATCAAACGCTGGTTCAAACAATACGACGACCAAGAGGTATGGCGTCCCGAAGCGCTGATCGCCCGGGCCCGGGTTGAGCTCGCCATGGACCACTACCAGGTCGCCCACGAGGTCTTGCAGGAGTTCCTGGCTACCTATCCAGCCTCGCCGTTGGACGGGGAGGTTCTTCATCTGGAGTTCACCATCGCGGAGACGTTTCTCGGCGGCACGAAACGCAAGCTATTGGGGATTCGGATGTTGTCCGGTGAAGAGATAGCCTTGGGCATCCTGGACGACATTTCGCTCAACTATCCGCAGAGCCCCTACGCCGAGCTTGCTCTCAAGACCAAGGCGGACTACTTCTTCAACCGGGGCGAGTTTCTTCTGGCGGAGATGGAGTATTCCCGGCTGGCTGAATCGTTTCCTCGATCGCGGTATCTGCGCTATTCGCTGCGCAAGAGCGCCGACGCGGCGCTGGAGAGTTTTAGCGGCATCGAGTTCGACGCCGCCGGCCTGATCGAAGCGGATGAGCGTTACCGGGAATACCTGCAACGGTTCCCTAACGATCCGCAGCGCGGCGAGATCATCCTACTGCGAGAACGGATCTATTCGAGCCGAGCGGACAAGGAGTTGGAGATCGGTCGCTATCACGAACGGGCCCGCCAGTTGCAAGCGGCGGCGTTCTACTATCGCTCGACCGTCGAAACGTGGCCTGGCAGCATCGCCGCCGCCCGAGCCGAGCGTCGCTTGCAGGAATTGGACTTCGGTGGCGTGGCGACGTCCGAGTCGCCCGCTGCACCGTCAAATCCTGATACCCACATCCGGGACGGGGATACCCCATGATGAACTGGCCCACGACAGGGATGGTGGTCTTGGCGTTCTGGGTTACCGGATGCGGCTACAGCACGCGTCGGCCGTTTCCGGAGGGTATTCGGACGGTACACGTGGAAATGGCCCAATCGCGCGAGTTCCGACGCGACTTGGAGTTTGATCTGACCGAAGCCATAGTGAAGCGCATCGAGATGGACACGCCCTACGCGATCGCCGATGCTGGTGATGCGGATACCGTCCTGACCTGCGAGATTCTCGAAGTTCGCACCCGGGGGTTGGCCGATGAGTTCGGAACGCGCCGCCCGCGGGAGGTCGCCTCGTCCGTCTTCATTCGCCTCCGGTGGAAGGATCAGCGAACGGGCAAGACGCTGCTGGAGCGACCCCGATTCAGCTTCACCACGTCGTACCTGCCTTCGGTGGGTGAGACGTTCCGCACGGGATCGATCCGAGCGATGGATGGGTTGGCCGAGCAGATCGTAGAAGCCATGGAAAGCTCGTGGTGAGCGCCCTACGATCTGGTGTCAGGATGAAAACGAAACCTGGTCAACGAGGCATGTGGATTCGAGCTCATGGCTGAAAGCAACGGCGAACCTGGAAACCAGCCCAAGCCCACCCGCCCGGGGGGCGGAGCGCCCAAGATGCCGGCTCGGGGGATGATGAGCTGGTTCTTCTTCCTGATGCTGGCCATGTCGCTGGTGTTCTTCGTGGGCCGAAATATGAGCACGCCCACGCCGATCAGCTACTCGCAGTTCATGACGCTGGTCGACAATGGCCAGATCGTCGAGCTCACCTTTCGCGACGATGTCATTCGAGGAGAGCGAAAACTCGGCGACGGACTCAGCGAACAGCAGCAGGAGAACCCGTACTTTCAGGTCGCGTATTCCACCGACAATGTGGATGCGCTTATGCAGTCGCTGCGCACGAAGTTGCCCGACGTGGAGATGACCTACGAAAGGCCGAGCCTGTGGCTGGAAGCGCTGCTCACCATTCTGCCGTGGCTGTTGATGATCGCCTTCGTGTGGTTCTTCATCTTCCGCCAGATTCGCGGGGCCGGCGGGGCGGGCGGCATGCTGGGAAACTTCGGCCGCTCGCGGCATCGTGTGACCAGCAAGGAGCACACCAACGTCAGTTTCGGTGACGTGGCCGGCATCAACGAGGCCAAGGAAGAGGTCCAGGAAATCATCGAGTTCCTGCGCTGCCCCAAGAAGTTCCAGCGGTTGGGGGCCAGGATTCCCCGCGGCGTGCTACTGGTCGGGGAACCGGGCTGCGGCAAGACGCTGTTGGCCAAGGCGATCGCGGGCGAGGCGGATGTGCCGTTCTTTTCCATTAGCGGATCTGACTTTGTCGAGATGTTCGTCGGCGTGGGGGCCTCTCGCGTTCGCGACCTGTTCAAGCAAGCCAAAGAGAGCTCGCCGTGCATCATCTTCCTGGACGAGATCGACGCCGTCGGCCGTAGGCGCGGGGCGAGCTTCGGAGGCGGGGGACACGATGAGCGCGAGCAGACGCTCAACGCCATCTTGGTGGAGATGGACGGATTCGACACCAACGATCAGGTCATCGTCGTCGCCGCGACCAACCGTGCCGACGTGCTCGATCCAGCCCTGGTCCGACCCGGACGCTTCGATCGGCAGGTGTTCGTCTCCATGCCGGACGTGCAGGGTCGCTACGAAATCCTGAAGGTTCACGCCCGCAAGATCAAGATGGGGCCCAACGTGGACCTGCGCCGCTTGGCCCGCAGTACCCCGGCGTTCAGCGGGGCGGACATGGCTGCGGTGATCAACGAGGCCGCCCTGCTCGCCACCATGCTGGAGAAGGAATACGTCGAGCAGGACGATCTGGAAGAGGCCCGCGACAAGGTCCGTTGGGGTCGAGCGAAGAAGAGTCGTGTGGTGGACGAGCAGGATCGGATCGCCACGGCTTGCCACGAGGGCGGCCACGCCTTGGTGCAGGCGCTGGAGAAAGATGCCGATCCGCTCCACAAGGTGAGCATCGTCCCGCGCGGGCCATACGCCGGGGCCACCTTCACCCTGCCGGAGAAGGACCGCCAGAACTACAGCCGCAACTACGTGCTCGCCCAGATGCGCATCCTCTGCGCCGGGCGGATCGCGGAAGAGATTCTCACCGGTGACGTGAATACCGGAGCGTCGGCGGACATTCGTCAAGCCACCGACCTGGCTCGTCAGATGGTCGTCGAATGGGGCATGAACGACCGGATGGGATTCGTCTCCTACGCCGACGAGGCTACACAGAACGCCTGGATGGAGCTGCCCGCCAACCACGACTACTCGGACGACACCGCCCGGGCGATCGACGAGGAGATCCACAAGCTGATCGACCAATCCTATGCCGACGCCAAGCGTATCGTCATGGAGAACAAGCCTAAAGTTGAAGCCATCAAAGAGGCGCTGTTGTCCCATGAGACGATCACCGGCGACGAAGTCAACGCCCTGATCCGCGGCGAAACGCTCGACCGTCCCACGGTCACCGATCTGCTGGCTGCAGACGATGACCGCAATCCGAAAGTCGGGACTGCTCGACCCATTCCCGCCGAAAAGCCCGAGCCGGAAGATCTCAGCGAAGGAACGCTGCCACAACCCGGATAGTCCGTCGGGGCATCGATCGGTTCTCGCATCCCCTCAACGAGCCGCGAGCTTCAGCTCGCCCGGTCCCTTGTCCGCCTGGAACGTCAAATCCCGCCGGTTTCGCTACGTGGGACGCCCCTCGTGTCATCGCGTCCGGGCGGACTAAAGTCCGCGGCTCGCGGCGTTAGGGACTGTCGGTGCGGGTGCCACGAACCGGCCCCGAACGGTTTACTCCCACTGGTGTTCACCTATAATGGGCTCGACTAGCTTGCTCGTAGCGCGGTTTCTCCGGCCGATGAGGGTGTGCCATGCCGTCCCTGGGTGTAAACATCGATCATGTCGCCACCGTTCGCCAGGCCCGTCGAACGGACGAGCCGGATCCCATTTGGGCGGCGGCCGAGGCGGAGTTGGGTGGGGCGGACTGCATCACGTTTCACTTGCGCGAAGATCGCCGGCACATCAATGATCGCGATGCCCGGCTGCTGTCCGAGACGGTCGGAGTCAAGCTCAATATGGAGATGTCGGTCGCCGAGGACATCGTCGCCGTTGCCGAGGAACTGCGACCCGCGCAGGCCACGCTGGTGCCGGAACGCCGTGAGGAATTGACCACCGAGGGCGGATTGGACGTGGTCAAGCATCGGGCCGTCTTGACTCGCGTCGTGGAGCGACTGCGCTCGCGGGGGATCGTGGTCAGTGCGTTCATCGAGCCCCTCCCCGATCAGATTCGGGCGTCGGCCGACGTCGGTTGCCAAGCGGTCGAGCTTTGGACCGGGGCCTATGCCCATGCGTCGGACGATGTCGAGCGCCGCAAGGCCCTGGGCGACTTGGCCGAGGGAATCGCCGTCGGTAAGGGAGTGGACATGGACGTCCACGGCGGACACGGTTTGACCTATCGCAACGTGGCCTCGGTGGCCGCGCTGCCAGGCTTTTGCGAATTCAACATTGGACATTCCATCGTCTCGCGGGCCGTCTTCGTCGGCATGCGCGAGGCGGTGCGACAGATGAAAGAACTGTTGGTTCGCTACGAACCCGGGGAGTCACCATGACCATTCGATCTCTCGCCCTAACGTTGTCTTGCCTGGGAGCGCTTGCGAGCCCAGCCGTCGCCGGCTTTCAACTCACCGATTCGGATCGAGTGGTTTTCTACGGAGACCGAATGACCAAGCTGCCCGAGATCGGGCAGTTCGTCGAGCAGTTCGTCCGCATTCGCTACCCGCGCCTCGAGACGCGATTCTGGCACGCAGCCCCTCGCGGGCGGGCGACGGCCAAGAGCGCACTGGGCGAGTTTGACGCCGTGGTGCCCGAACTTGCGCCTACCGTGGTGGTCCTCAGCTTTGGCTCCAGCGATCCCGCGGGCCGGCCCTTCGATCAGGTTCGCTACGACGAGTTCCTCGCGGCGATGTCCGATCTGACTGATCGGTGCCTCGCACTCGGCGCCTCGGTCTACCTCCTGACGCCTCCGCGGCCGGAGATCCAGCACAAGAAGCTGTACACGGGAACCAAATACGACGCGACCGTGCGGCGCTACAGCGACGGACTTCTCGAGCTGGCCAAGCAGAAAGGTGCGCTGGTGATCGATTGGAACGCGGCGATGACCGAATACGTGGCGGGTGGCGGCGGACAGAACCCCAAGCAACCGTTCATGGGTAAGACGGGGATCACCCCCTCCGATGAAGCGATCGCCGTCGCCGTGGATCTGTTCCTTTCGCAGTGGCAGGCCGAGCCGATCGAGGCGACCATTCGAGTCAATTGGACGAGCCCCGAGATTGAGACCTCCGGATGCACCGCCCGGGCATCGCACCCGTCGGACAACAGTTTGCTGCTGGAGTTGTACGGGGTGCCCATTCCCTGGGCCGTCAAGGGGCGTCACAATCCATTCAAGGCCGAGTGGCCGGTTCGACGTTTCTGCCGCCTGATCCTGACGGTGGACAACGCTCCCGATGGCAAACTGGCGCTCAACGTCGCACGTGACAAGGCGAACTTCAACGTTGATGGCGAACGACTGCGTTCGGGATATGACCTGGCGTCCGGCAGTCCGCTGTTTGACGCTGAGGAAACGGTTCGGTTGGCCACGGTCATCGGGCAGAAGAACAACGCCCACAATCGCCTGATGGCTTTTGATCGTGACTCGGCCAAGAAGCCGAAACCCGAGCCGGAATTGGCCCACGCCTACCAATTACATCGCCAGATGTGGCACGAATACAATCGGGGATGGTCCGAGGTCGTCAACCGCACCTCCCGGAAGGTGGACATCACCATCCACATCAAACGCATCGGGGGGAAATAGATACCCCTGGCGGGAGCCCAACAACGTCGGTGCTCGTCGAGTTCGAGGCTAGCGTAGAATAAGGGAGTGCAGTGTTTCATACGAAGCGGTGTTTTTGTTAACCGAGCCGCGACCGTGAGGAAGCGGTTTTTCTGTCTCCCTTCCTCACGGTCGGGGCTCGGATAAGATGCAAACAGCGTGACGAACGACAGTCGAGCAATACCAGTGACTCCGGTGGCCGTGAGTCTACCACCATGACCGCACCGTTGGGCATGATCGATAAGGCGCTTTCGCTCACCGCGTGGGCGGTATGCACCGGGCTGTTTCTGACAGTCGGGTGGACCGCGCTGCAGCCC
Source organism: Planctomycetota bacterium (assembly GCA_022562105.1). Lineage (GTDB taxonomy): Bacteria > Planctomycetota > Phycisphaerae > UBA1845 > UBA1845 > JADFPW01. The sequence continues at coordinate 937 of JADFPW010000213.1, read as the reverse complement.
GACGATCCGCTCGGTGCGGTCAGCCTCTGGTCACAACAACACGGACTGATCGCCTGGGGGCAGGCGGCCGTGCTGGGCGGGGCGGTGGCGGCCGTTGGAACGCTGCTCATCGGCAAGCGGCTGCCGGATGCGGGGATCTTTGCCGCTGCGGTCGGACTAGCCGCGGTAAACCTGCGAGGCTCACATGCGGGCTCGCTGCTCATCGGCTATCCGCACGCCGAAGGGGGATCGCGAGCAGGCCTGAGCGGAATCCTAGCTCTGGAGACCCTCGGCTGGTTCGCGGTGATTGTCGGAGCCGCCCTGGTAAGCGGGACGATCTATCGCTGGTGCTTCCAGCGCCAGGATCCGGGTTCGAGCGACAATTCAAGAGATTCAACGTCCCGCGATGCCTGGCACGCTATGACGCTTTCGGAATTGAGGGGGTCCATAGCGTCTGCGGGTTCGTCCTCCTCGGCCGCGCCGCCGGGCTGGGTTCAGGGAATCAAACAGCTCGCCGTCACCCTGGCGGTCGCCATGGTGGTGCTTCGTCTGCTGTCGGTGGGATCCACGCCCAGGGCGGTGAGTCACGGACAGGTCTACTTCGCGGTAGCCACCGCGTTCTACGTTGGCCTGATCGCCGGCGCCTATCGATTCCCGACGCCATCGGCGTTGTGGGGGTGTTTGGCGGTTCCGTTGTTGGCCTGCATCGGCTACCTGGTGGTCTGGATCGGCTCGGGGGGCGCTTCGGGACACGCCCAGCCCTCCCATATTCCTGCGAGCATGTTCCTCCGCGCCCTGCCGCTTACCTACGTCTCGGTGGGAACCGCGGCGGTGATGGCCGCGTTTTGGTTCACGCTCCGTTGGCCTCGAAAGGGCCCATCAACGTCGCCAGCATCACGGCGCCGTCACTAAGGGAGTTTGTCACGAGTGTCGTTGTTCTCGCCAACCGAGCCGCGAC
>JADFPW010000005.1 GCA_022562105.1 Planctomycetota bacterium | reverse complement strand
GCATAGTGCTTCTCGTCGCTGTTGCGAGTGTTCACAATCCGGTCCCTTCGTGCGTGACAGATTGTCGCCCGCTCCGGTGAACGCATGGGCCAGCCCTTCCTGTCGAGACATCAGTTCGGATTGCCATCGCGCCGGTCCGGAGCTTGGCAACCGGTGCCATCGAGGGGTCTTGCTCCGTCCATCCCTACGAGCGCCATTCGGTCTCGGACGGAAACTCATGCTGCTCATCTTAGCGAACCAGTACCGCAGTCGCCCAGGTCGATGGATCCACGTACCAATACAGGTCGTCGCCCACGGTCAACGCCTGCTGACCGAGCTCGCTGTCCTCGATCATGTAGTAGAAGCCGATACGCGGGTGTTCTGCGGGGTCGAAACCGCTGAGATGCTCGGCCGGCAGGTGCAGTTCGAGCGTGTAACCCTCATTCGACACGCGCGAGGCGACCGGCAATACGCCCGGCGGGACCGTGGGGGCGTCCTCACGGGCCCGTTGGATCTTGTGCGAGGCGGCGATCGGCTCACGCCCGCCGCGGCCGCCGCCGAGCGGTAGGGCATAGAACGCCTGACAGTAGCGGCTGGCGCGTTTGATGTTCCGGGCGTCACGGGTGTCAATGCACAGCCGCAGGACGTCGCTCTTCCAGTACGCCTTCGGGTCGCACTTCGGCCGGCGGGTCTTGTTGTCTACGCTATATCCGATGTACAGGCCGGCGTCGTTCCAGCAGGCGTAGACATCGGCGAAGGGTTCCTGTCCATCCAGCTGGCACAGCGGCGGGAGGAGATCGTCCTTCGAGAAGTCGCCCAGATCGCCCCGTAGGCGCGGTGTGCGTTTGCGATAATGCAGCGGCAACTCGAAGTCCATCAGCGATCGATTGGGAATCAATTGGGTCATGCCGACGCCGCTGCCTCCACGGCGTGCTCGTCCCCCACCCGACATCGCTGCAGCAGGTCACGCAACTGGCGACTGTCGTTGTCGGCGATCGAGCAAATCCAGAAGATGACCACGTCGTAGTTCACCTCCCGTCGGATCTCGAGGTCACGACCCAGGCGCTCGACCATGGGGGGCGTAAACACATTGCGCGGCACGCGGATCACGGTCCGAAGCCCCGCAGCGTGATTGGTCACCACTCGACACCACATCGAGCCGTCCGGCGATTCCAACTTCACCATGACCTTGCCCGTGAAGTCGGGACGCAACTCCGGAGCGAACTTTCGCAGCCGGCCGATCCACTCCAACAACAGCGCCGGCTTCCACTTGGCGACGTGTCGGCGGTTGATGGATCTCTGCGAAAGGTGCCATTTCTGTCCGTCCGTCTTCCACGGTTCAGCCTTGGATGGACTGGAGGCCAACGTTTCCACCATCTCGGCGTACGCATCACACGCCGTCCGCAGGAACTTCTTGAACGCCCGTCTGTTGATGTCCTCCATATCGTGAATCTGCAGGCGAACATCCTCGAACGATCCATGCGCTCGACGGACATCCACTCGGGCCCACTGGCCATAGATGGGCAAATCAGTGCGATCGTCCAGCGTTCCAATGCCCAACTGCTTCTGTAGCCCGCGCACGCTGAATGTACCCTCCGGCACGCGAATGGAGATATCGATCAGCCATTTCGCGCCGGTCCGCGCGTGGCAGAACCAGGGCGTCTTGCTGCCGCGGGCTCTGACTTCAACGAGGGATCGATGATTCCAATCCGCCGCCTCGAACGATCCGACAGACTCGATCGTGTCGATCAGCCACTCCAATGCCTCCGGTTGCCATCGCACGGACTTGCCATGCAAGTCCACCGGCTCGGCCGTGTGCCATCGACGACCATCCTTTTGCCAGGGCATTTTTGTAGCCCGTTCGTCTTCCGCCAGATCCAGGCGGGCATGGAACTCTGCCTCGATAGCCGCCTGTTTCTCTGCGGTGTGAACTTCACGGTGCGCTCGGGTGGATGCCTCGAGCATGGGGCGAAGCACGCGACCGGTGTGCGACGCTTCGCACGTGGCCACCTGCTCCGGCGTACCCTCCACCACGATCTCGCCACCGCAATCGCCCGCTTCCGGTCCCAGGTCGATGATCCAGTCAGCGGTCTTGATCACATCCAGGTTGTGCTCGATGCACACCACCGTGTTGCCCAGATCGACCAGCCGATTGAGTACGTCGAGGAGCTTCCGCAGGTCGTCAAAATGCAGACCGGTCGTCGGCTCGTCGAGAATGTACATGGTCTTGCCGGTCGAAGGCCGACCCAGCTCCGACGCCAGCTTGACCCGCTGCGCTTCCCCGCCCGAAAGCGTCGGGGCCGGCTGACCGAGCGTGATGTATCCCAACCCTACGTCGTCCAACGTTTGCAAGATGCGCCGAAGCTTGGGCACGCTCGAAAAATGGGCCAGGGCGTCGGTCACGCGCAGATTGAGCACCTCGGCGATGTTCTTGCCTCGGTAGCACACCTCCAACGTCTCGGCGGTATAGCGCGATCCCTTGCAACTTTCGCATTCGATCCACACATCCGCCAAGAAGTGCATCTCGATGCACTTCTGCCCGTTGCCCTCGCACGCCTCGCAGCGCCCGCCGGGTCGATTGAAACTGAACCGGTTGGGCCCGTAGCCGCGGATCTTGCTCTCCGGCAGGCGAGCGAACAGCTCACGAACGGTGTCGAAAAGACCCGTATACGTAGCTGGATTGCTCGTCGGGCTGTTGCCGATCGGCGTCTGATCCACCCGCACCACCTTGTCGACATGCTCGATCCCGATCATCCGCTGGTGCCCGCCCGGCACGAGCCTGGCCCGATGCAATCGAACGGCCAGGGCCATGTACAATATGTCCGACACCAGCGAACTCTTGCCGCTGCCCGATACGCCGGTCACGCAGGTGAAACGCCCCAGCGGGATGGCGGCCTCGATCTCTTTCAGGTTGTTGTGTCGGGCGCCCTCGATGACCAGCCACGGCTCATCACCGGTGGACCGATGCGCCGCATCGACCGGCCGTCGATTCAACGGGACCGGTATCGATTTCTTGTTCGACAGGTATTGACCGGTCAGCGACGCACGTTTGGAGCGCAGTCGATCCGGCGACGCCGCGGCCACCACCCGACCTCCATCGGCCCCCGCCCCGGGGCCGAAGTCGAGGACGTGGTCCGCGTGGTCGATCACGTCCCGATCGTGCTCCACGATCAGCAACGTATTGCCCAGATCGCGCAGCCGGCCCAGGGCGGCGATCAAACGGGCATTGTCTCGCGGATGCAGGCCGATGGTTGGTTCGTCGAGTACATACAGCACGCCGGTCAGTCCGCTGCCGATCTGACTGGCCAGCCGAATCCGTTGGGATTCGCCGCCCGACAGCGTGGCCGACGATCGGTCTAGCGATACGTAATCCAGACCGACATCGACCAGGAATTGCAGGCGTGAAGTCACCTCCCGCAGCAGCTCACCGGCGATCTTGCGCTGGCGAGCGTCCAGTCTTATGGACGTAAACACTTCGCTTCTGGATCCGAGCCGCGACCGTGAGGGAGCGGGCCCCTGACCGCTTCCTGACGGGCGCGGCTCGGTTTTGTCTGCGTGCCTCGGTCGCTTGAAGAATCGCAGGGCCTCGCCCAGCGGCAGGCTGCACACTTCGTGCAACGTCCTGCCGCGATCCTTCGGCACGCGGCCGTTGTCCGTCGAGCCGCCGCCCACCCGCACCGCTCGGGCGGCGTCGTGCAGCCGACTGCCCCGACACGCATCACAGGGCACCTCGGTGACCAACTCCTCCAGCCGTTTGCGATACTGCCAACTAACCCGCGTGGCCCGATCGATCGCCGGAAAGAACCCTCGCCATCGAAAACGCAGTCCCCGCCACGCGCCGGAGAGCTTGGTGGGCGCGATCCACTCCGGCCCACTGCCCTGCAGTACGGCTGATCGTTGTGACTCGGTCAGGGCATTCCACGGCCGATCGGCGTCGAACCCGACATGGTCGGCCAGGGCTCGCAGCATCGCACCGGCGGGCTTCGATCCGCTGTTCTCCCACCCGGCCAGTGCGCCGTCGCTAATCGATCGCGTCGGATGCACCGCGATCGCCTCCGGGCTCGCCCCGCGCTGCGTCCCCAGGCCTTCGCACGATTCGCACCAGCCGATTCGCGTATTGAACGAAAAATGGTGCGGCGTCATCTCGTCGTATGACCGGCCGCATTGGTTGCAGGAATGCAGTTGCGAAAACCGCACGTCATCCGTCCGACCAGTCTGCGCCGCTTTCATCACACCTTGGCCTAGGGCAAGACACTGTTCGACGCTGTCGGATATCCGCGAACGCGCTTTCGGTTTGATCACGACGCGGTCGACCACCACTTCGACCTCGTGCCGACGGCGATGGTCGATGTCGATCTCCTTATCGAGCGTATGGACCGTGCCGTCGATGCGCACGCGATAGAATCCATTGGCCCGCTGGCGTTCCAGAAGTTGAAGATACGATTCAGCCCCATTTCGCTCGATCGGAGCCAACAGCAACACATGCGTACCCTTTTCCAGCGACATGATGCGTTCAACGATCTCGTCGCTGGACTGACTGCCGATGGGCACATCGCAATCCGGACAATAGGGCTGCCCGATCCGAGCCCACAACACGCGGAGGTAGTCGTAGATCTCCGTCACCGTGCCCACCGTCGAACGCGGCGACCGACTCGCCGCCTTCTGCTCGATGGCCACCGCCGGCGACAGGCCGTAAACGTGATCCACACGCGGCTTCTGCAACTGCCCCAGGAATTGACGGGCGTAACTGCTCAGCGATTCGATGTACCGCCGCTGTCCTTCCGCATAGATCGTGTCCATGGCCAGACTGCTCTTGCCGCTGCCCGATGGACCGCAACAGATGGTCGTCTTGCCGCGCGGGATCTTGACGTCGATGTTCTTGAGATTATGCTGCCGGGCGCCGATCACGGTGATGTCCTTGACCGTGGATCGGCCCGGGCGCTTCGCTCGCCCGTTGCCCTTCGATCGCCGATCCGCTTTTAGCTTCGCCGCTCGGGGATTCAGCAGTGGTTGCAGGGCGATCCCGGTGTAGCTCGCCTTCACCTTGGCGACGTCTTCCGGCGTGCCCTCTGCTACGATGCGCCCGCCGTCGGCCCCGCCTTCCGGGCCCAGGTCGATGACCCAGTCGGCCGTCTTGATCACGTCGAGATTGTGCTCGATGACCACCACCGTGTTGCCCGCATCGACGAACCCGTGCAGGACAGCCAGCAGCTTCTTGATGTCGTGAAAGTGCAGCCCGGTGGTGGGCTCGTCGAGCACGTAGATGGTTCGCGGCGTCGCTCGTTTGACTAACTCGCGGGCCAGCTTGATTCGCTGCGCCTCCCCGCCCGACAGTGTCGGCGACGCTTGGCCCAGCTTGATGTAATCCAATCCGACGTCGTGCAGCGTCTTCAAGTACGCGGCGATGCGTGGAATGTTGGCAAAGTGGTCAGCCGCCTCCTGGACATCCATCTCCAGCACGTCGGCGATGTTCTTGCCGCGATAGCGCACCTGCAGCGTCTCACGATTGAATCGATGACCCTCGCACACCGGGCAGGTGACCCACATGTCGGCCAGGAAGTCCATCTCGATCCGATTGGACCCGTTGCCCTCGCAGGCCTCGCAGCGCCCGCCGCCCTTGGTCGTCGAGTCCACGTTGAAGCTGAATCGCCCCGGCTGGTAGCCGCGCACCTTCGAGTCCGGCAGCTTGGCATACAGTTCGCGAATCTGATCGAACAGCTTGATGTAGGTGGCAGGATTGGACCGCGGCGTGCGCCCGATCGGAGCCTGGTCGATGTCGATGATCTTGTCGAGGTGTTCGATACCGTCGATACGCTCGAATTCCCCCGGCTCGACCTTGGTGGCTGCATTCAGCTCGCGAGCCAGCGCCCGATAGAGAATATCGTTGACCAGCGACGACTTCCCCGATCCAGACACTCCGGTCACACAGACGAACCGTCCCAATGGAAACCCGACGTCGATGCCGCGCAGATTGTTCTGCGCCGCCCCGACGATGGTCAGCCAGCGCAGCTCATCCCCGTCGCTCATGATTGCCCGAGGTGGCATGTTGTCTCGTCGCTTTCCCATCCGGTCGTCCGATCACCGCGATTGTCACCGCCCCGCCATATCGTTCCAGCGAACGGCAGCTGCATGGTCTCACCGTATGCCACCGGTGGCTAGCCCACCCGTGACCGGTGCCCCGTTCTTCGCCCGTAGGCGATGGAGGGGAGGAGGGTCCGCCATCTGTGAGTGCCGCGGTGATCCGTAGTGGGGTCGGAGTGACGATCCGTCTGCCGCCCTATCCTACGGAGAAGACGGGGTATCCGGAATCGGGCGCGCCTGAAGGTCGCGGTGTGACGTCAGAGGTGAAACAAGACAGCCCGGCAGGCGCGTTCGTCCCGCCGGGCCATCTTCGTCCGGCTCCACACGTGGCCGCGCGGAGGGAACGGTGTGCTACGGACACTCCCCAAACCGGGCCAGGACGAAACCGCTGTCCAGCGGATCGACGGCCCCGTCGCCGTTCACGTCGGCGGCATCGCAGCTCGGATCACCGGTCCCTACCGGACAACCGAAGCGAGCCAGGACGAAGCCGGAATCCAGCGGGTCCACCGTGCCGTCGCCGTTGGCGTCACCTTCGCATGCTGTCAGTGGCGTCTCGTCGGCCCCGATGTCCACGCGCTCGTTCTGAATGCGGTCTTCATGGTCGATGTCCGTCTCGTCGGCTAGCCGATCCAGATCCGGGTCGCCGGCATCGACGCAGGGTGAAGAGCTCTGCAGATGGAGTCCGTCGTTGTCGAGCTGTGGATCGACGTTGAGGTCGTTTGGGCCGGGCACCGCATCACCGGAGTAGTTACCCTCCAGATTGCCGAAGACGCAGTTGAAGTCGGCCGTCACCGCAGAGCCTACAGCGACATGAATGCCGATGCCGTCCGAGGAGAATGCGACAATGTTGTTTTGCAGGACCGGGAAGAACCCGGCCAGGATCCCCCCACCGCCGTCCTCGTTTCCGCCGCCGCCCGCCGTGGAGTTGAACACGATGGTGTTGTTGCGGACGGTGCTGTTGTACAGCGCGCCAACGCCGCCACCTCCCGTGGCCGCGTGGTTGAAGGCGATGTAGTTGTCAATGATCAGCGAATTGCCCACGGCGGCTACGCCTCCCCCAACATCGCCGCTCGTGTTGAAGGTGATCCGGTTGTTGCGCACGACGGCGTTCCCCCAGGCGGTCACTCCGCCGCCGTCCTTGTCGGCGACGTTGTTGGTGATGACATTGTGGCTGACCATGGCCGACCCGCTGGCATGCACTCCAGCGGCGTGGGTTCCCGTCATACCGCCGTTGGTGATGGTGAAGCCGCTGATCTCTCCGGCCGACAGGGTCACTACCGTATTGACGCCGCCACCATCAATGATGGTCAGTTCGACCGCATCCAGATCCAGCGGGTTGATGCTGCGCAGGGTGATGTCCTTGCCCAGAAAGTCGATATTCTCGAAGTACGTACCGGGATCGACCTCGATTTCGTCGCCGTCCTCGGCTGCATCCAGGGCGCATTGGATGGAGACGTAATCGACTCCCCGCGTAAGGTTGTGGATTCCGCCATCGCCCTGGCATGAGACCAGGTTGATGATGAACGGATTGTCCTCCGCCCCCACGCCGGGGTCGGCGTGATCCGGGATGATTCCATGGAGTCCGAGACCCCAGGGCATCATGAGGGAATCTTCAGTGACGATACTGGGGGGCCGCGGGGTTGGTCCGTCGAGGAACTCGACCTCGAAGATCACGGGGACACTAGCGTTCGTCGTCTGGCCATTATGGGTAAGCGTGAGCGTGTCCAGAACATAGGTTCCCGGACCCCACGCGCCGCTGTCGATCCGTCCCATATTCAGGCGGTATTCGGCACCGGACACGTCCCACGAGATGTCGGCCGGCAGGTCAAACGCACTTCGGTCGTAGGTAACTTCTTTGACGCCACCCTCCGGGAAACCGGGCACTAACACTGTCACGTCCACTTCACCGTTGGAATCGTTGTCGTCATCATCGAAGACAAGAAAGACAAACGCGAAGCCGGTGTCGATGGACTCGATCTCCAGCACGATGTTAATGTTCTTCGATTCGCCCGGGGCGAGGTCCATCGAACTGCCTCCGTCTTCCGCATTCTCCAGGTAGAGCACGGCCGATTCGGCGCGGCTGATGGCCACACAAGTCACCAGAATCACAATCCAAAGTCTCATTGGTCTTCCTTCCATAATCCACGCCTCCACCCACACTTGTATGGATCCGGGTGTTGTCTCCCATCGACGGGCGCGACTAAGCGGCGAGCTGCCGTTGGGGCGCGCTTGTTAACCAGCACTGGTGGGCAAGCCACCAGTGGCACCCATTGGTCATCACTCTGTAATGCATATCCCAAACCTCGCCAGGACAAACCCGTTGTCCAGCGGATCCACATTACCATCTCCGTTCTGGTCGGCGGCATCGCAGCTTGGGTCTCCGGTGCCCACCGGGCAGCCGAAACGGGCTAGGACGAAGCCGGAGTCCAGCGGGTCCACCGTGCCGTCGCCGTTGGCATCCCCCTCGCAGACCGGGCGACATTGATTCAGCAGTACGGAGACGTTGTTACTGAAGAAGTTGGCCACGGCCAGGTCGGCGGTTCCGTTCATATCCAAATCGCCGATGACGATGGAGACGGGACCGTTCCCGGCGGTGTATTGCACATGGGTGTCGAAGGTGCCGTCGCCGTGGTTAAGGAGTACGGAGACGTTATCGTCGTTGTAATCGCCCGCCACCAGGTCAACGTTCCCGTCGCCGTTCAGATCGGCGGCCACCACCGAATGGGGACTGTCTCCCACGGCGTACAGCAGATCATCGGCGAAGGTTGCGTCGCCGGCGTTTAGTAGTACGGAGATGTTGTCACTGTCCCTGTTGGCCACCGCCAGATCGGGGGCCCCATCTGCGTTCAGTTCGGCGATGACCACCCAGAACGCAGTGTCGCCGACGCCGTATGAGACGTGCTCGGCGAACGTGCCGTCGCCGTTGTTCAGCAGTACGGAGACGTTGTCGCTGTCGAAGTTGGCTACGGCCAGGTCCGCGTCTTCATCGCCATCCAGATCGCCGATGGCTACGGATCGGGGAGAAGCCCCCACACGGTAGCGCACCTCGGCGGCGAAGGTGCCATCGCCTTCGTTCAGCAGTATGGAAACATCGTCGCCGCTCCAGTTCGCCACCACCAGGTCGGCGTCGCCGTCCCCGTCCAGATCGCCGATTGCGGCCGAGCGGGGTGTAAGCCCCACCTCGTAGGGCACTCCGGCTCCGAACGTACCGTCGCCGGCGTTCAGCAGTACGGTGACGCTATTGATCACCGCGTTGACCATCACCAGATCGAGATCCTCATCCCCATCCAGATCGCCGACCACCACGGCAAAGGGTCCACTGCCCGCACTGTAGATCCCGTCGGTGGCGAAAGTGCCGTCGCCGTTGTTCAGCAATATGGAAACGTTATTGCTCATCCCGTTGGCCACGGCCAGGTCGGTGTCGCCATCGCCGTCCAGATCGCCAACCGCCAGGGACGTTGGACCGTTCCCCGCCCCATAAAGCACATCGGCGCCGAACACGATCGAGCAATCAGCCCGAGCCGCTGGTAGATTGGTGCTACTGACCCCAAGAGAGATCACGCCGACCGCGAATAAAACGAATACCAATCGGTGGCGGATGAGAATAGCTCCTTTTTGCCTTGCCTGGATTCGGCAGCGTCTGCACCGATGTACTACCCTGCGAGTCAAGGACACTCCCCAAAGCGAGCCAGCACAAATCCACTGTCCAGCGGATCGACGGCCCCGTCACCGTTCTGGTCGGCGGCGTCGCAACTCGGATCCCCCGTACCCAACGGACATCCGAAGCGAGCCAGCACAAATCCCGAATCCAGCGGGTCCACCGTGCCGTCACCGTTGGCGTCGCCTTCACAACGGTTGCAGGTATACCTCAGTGCCTCCGCGATAGCGTCTGCCCCACTCGGGGTAGTCGCTAGGCGGTGGCCTCCGCCGTCTACAAACGTTATTGAAGCGGCCATGCCGCCGACGTGTGTTACGACAGTCGCGTAGACGAGGCCAAACGGGATAGCCACACCACAGTCCTCATTACCAAAGAGGAACGCCACCTTCGTGGCCGGATAGTCGTAAGCTGGAAACTCATCCTGATCAACCCAGTCGTCACATGCGAGAGAATCGTCACATAACCGGTTCCGTTCGAGTTCGCTCGGGTTGGTCACTTGGCATATGCCGTCGGTCGGGGGTTGACCGTACGTGCCGTTCACGCTGTCTTGGTTTTGCGGCCTCAAGATTCCTTCGTACCACTCAAAAAAGAAGGGGGGGTCGTTATCGGGCAGGTCGAAGGTGAACTCGAACTGGAACCCGTTTCCACCGTACCCTTCGGGCCCATCGTCGAAGCAAAGCCCGTCAGGGTTCCAGATGTGGGCATCGACCTGGGAAGGCGTGTTTTCGTCGGCGGCCACGTTGGGCGCGTACCACGGAGGATCGAAGACCGTGATATCGTCGCCCCAACAGGCCTTTTGGAGATCCGACAGTGGTGGACCCGAAGTCAGCACCGCCCCATCAAGAGTCGCCGTGAGACCATGGTAAGCCAAGCCATAAGCAATCTCGACGGCACCACCGGAGTTGCCGGTGGCACACAAGGGGACGCCGTTCAGGTTAATACCCCCCGGCTCACCGGGCTCTCCGTCCAGGCCCTTGAGCCACCCAAACATGGCCGTGCCGCGCCGAGACACACTCCTCATTCCACCAACTCCGCCGGGCCATGGGGCGAGCCACTTCCGCTGGATGATCCAATAGCCATCCTCCAGCAAAGGTACCAGCAACTCCGTTGCGATGCTTTCTCCCAATGTCTCGTAGAAATCGGTCCCCCCGGCCCCGCCGCCAAGCACGACGGCGCCCTTGGCGGTCACTCCCGGGTCGGTGAATAGAAGCTCAACGAGAATATCGCCCTCGTCACTGTAGGGAGTATTCTCATCATCACATGTAATCCTCAGTACGTGACATGTCGCCGCATAGGAAGGGTCAATGGCGCTAGTAAAGGGAGAGCACTCTTGGTAATCAGGGTCCGACCTGGCCAGCGAGGTTAGATCTGTCACCGTACAGTCCGCCAGCGCACGCCCTGGGCCTATCAATACGGGAAGAATGACGATCAAAGGCGGTATTCGGCGCATCGGAGTCTCCGTTGGTTTCTAAAGGATCGGGCTGTCCACTGCGTCGTCGCTTTCGTTCTTCTGCCAAGCAACAACAATACCGCCTCCTCATCGCCCGGGCAAGCTGGTCGCCTTACGGGCATTCTCCGAACCGGGCCAGGACGAAACCACTGTCCAGCGGATCGACGTTGCCGTCGCCGTTCTGATCGGCAGCGTCGCAACTGGGATCGCCTGTTCCAACCGGGCAGCCGAAACGAGCGAGCACGTAGCCTGAATCCAGTGGATCCACCGTCCCGTCGCCGTTGGCGTCGCCTTCGCACGTGACAGCGAGCACCTCATCGCAGCCAATGTCCACGATGTCGTTGCTGACGCGTTCCTCGTTGTCGATGTCGGTCTCGCCGTCGAGCAGGACCGCGGAGGGATCGCCGGCGTCAATCGCCGGCGACGATTCAGACAGGTGGAGCTCGTCGGCGCCGAGCAGCGGGTCGACGTTCAGGTCGTTCGCACCCGCCACCGCGTCTCCGGAGTATTCGCCGTCGAAGTTGCCGAAGACGCAGTTGTAGTCGGCGGTCACGTTGGAGCCGAGCACGTGGATGCCTGCACCGTCGGAGGAGAATGCCACGATGTTGTTCAGGAGAAACGGGCTGAGCCCGGCGAGTACGCCGCCGCCGTCGCCGGAGGAGGAGTTGAATACGATGGTGTTGTTGCGGATCGTGGCGTTGAACAACGCGCCCAGCCCGCCGCCTCCCGATGTCGCCTCGTTAAACGCGATGTAGTTGTCGATGACCACTGAATCGCCCTTGGCGTTGACACCTCCTCCAACATCACCGGCCTCGTTGAAGGTGATCCGGTTGTTGCGCACCACGGCGCTGTCGGTGGCCGTCACTCCGCCGCCGTCGTCATCCGCGACGTTGCCGGTGATCACGTTGTAGCTGACCACAGCCGTACCGGTGGCATGTACGCCGCCGGCCTGGGTGCCCGTGTTGACCCCGCCGGTGATGGTGAATCCGCTGATCTCGCCGGCTGAGAGGACCACCACCGTCCCGATTCCAGCCCCAGCGATAGTGGTAGTGCCCACAACGTCTGGATCCAGCGGATCGGTGCTGCGCACGGTGATGTCCTTGGCCAGGAAGTCGAGGTTCTCGAGGTACGCTCCCGGATCCACCTCGATCACGTCGCCAGGCGAGGCCGAATTGATGGCCTGCTGAATGGTCGGGTAGCTCGTACCCTGAGTCATATTGTGGGCGCCGAGTGTTTCGCACTCGTCGGGGATTCCGTTTTCGTCGGAGTCCTGGCTGGTGCCGGCGACAATGTCGCAACTATCGGGCACGCCGTTGGCGTTGCAGTCCCTGATAAGATCCGGGGTGGCGTACCAGGAGATCTTGTCGTCACCAGCGGATGCCGAGAGGACGTCGGGATCCCCGTCGCCGTCCAGATCCGCCGCGAAAACGGACCTGGTGCCTAGCGCAAAGCTGTCGATGATCTGCTCGGAACCGAAGCTCCCCAGCCCGTCGGTGTTCTCGTACCAAGCGATATCATTGTCGTCGTTTGAAGCAGAGAGAACATCATTGTCCCCATCGCCGTCCAAGTCCGCGGCGAAGACGGAATAGGGGTCGTCCGCTGCGTTCGTGATGATCTGCGGTGGACCGAAGCTTCCCAGCCCGTCGGTGTTCTCATACCACGCGATTTCGTTAGCTCTGGATGCCGAAAGCACGTCGTTGTCCCCGTCGCTGTCCAGGTCCGCCGCGAAGACGGACGAGGCCGCGACCGCCGTAGTGGTGATAATCTGCTCCGGTCCGAAGCTCCCCAGCCCGTCGGTGTTCTCGTACCAGGCGATCTTGTCGTCACTTTCTGATGCCGAGAGGACGTCTAGATCGCCGTCTCCGTCGAGGTCGGCCGCAAAGACGGATGCGGCAAACTCGGCTGTAGTGGTGATGATTTGCTGCGCTCCGAAGCTTCCCAGCCCGTCAGTGTTCTCGTACCATGCGATCTTGTCGTCATTACCGGATGCCGAGAGGACATCGATGTCCCCGTCGCCGTCCAGATCCGCCGCGAAGACAGACCGGGCGTAGTTCGCCTGGGTGGTGATGATCTGCTGCGGACCGAAACTCCCCAGCCCATCGGTGTTCTCGTACCACGCGATCTTGTCATCGCTGACGGATGCAGAGAGGACGTCGATGTCCCCGTCGCCGTCCAGGTCCGCCGCGAAGACGGACTGGGCGCCGCTTGCTGCGGTGGTGATGACCTGCTGCGCGCCGAAGTTCCCCAGGCCATTTGTGTTCGCGTACCAAGCGATCTTATCGTCACCGTCTGATGCCGAGAGGACGTCGATGTCCCCGTCGCCGTCCAGGTCCGCCGCGAAGACGGACTGGGCGAAGTTCGCCTCGGTGGTGATGATCTGCTCGATGAACAGGTCTTCACACTCGTCAGGGATGCCATTCGCGTTGCAGTCCAGACTTGTCCCTTCCGTCAGATCGCACTCGTCCGAAATCTCGTTTCCGTTGCAATCCGGCTCGCATTCGTCGGGGATCTCGTTCAGGTTGCAGTCCTCGCTAGCACCGCTTGCAATGTCACATTCATCAGGGATTTCATTTGCGTTGCAGTCCTGGCTCGTCCCAACTGCAAGATCGCAAGTGTCCGCCAGGCCGTTGCTGTTGCAGTCCGGTTCACATTCGTCGGGAATCCCATTGGCGGTGCAGTCCTGGCTCGTTCCGGAAGAAATGTCGCAGTCATCCGGAATCGAGTCGCCGTTGCAGTCGTTGGCCTCGAGTTCGCACTCATCGGGCATGCCGTTGCCATTGCAATCCGCGCTCAGTCCCTCTGCGATATCACACTCATCGAGGACTCCGTTGTTGTTGCAATCGTTGAACGGATCGTCACATTCATCAGGGATACCGTCTTGGTTGCAGTCCAGACTGGTGCCCTCCGCGATGTCGTCGGTGTCGAGAATGCCGTTCCCATTGCAGTCTCCGGCCTCGTCGGCGCCGATGTCCACTCGGTCGAACGTGATGCGGTCCTGACCGTCGATGTCCGTCTCATCCGGCAGCGGGACCAGGCTGGGATCGCCGGCGTTGATGCAGGGCGAGGGACTCTGGATATGAAGCTGGTCGTCGCCGAGCTGCGGATCCACATTCAAGTCGTTCGCACCCGCCGCCGCGTCGCCGGCGTACTCGCCGTCCAGGTTGCCGAAGACGCAGTTGTAGTCGGCGGTCACATCGGAGCCGAGCACGTGGATGCCCGCGCCGTCCGTGGAGAAACCCACGATGTTGTTCAGCAGGACCGGGCTGAGCCCGGCGAGTACGCCGCCGCCGTCGCCCGAGGTGGAGTTGAATACGATGGTGTTGTTGCGGATGATGCAATTGCCCAGAGCCCCGAGGCCGCCACCACCCGATGTCGCCTCGTTGAAGGCGATGTAGTTGTCAATGACCCATGAATTGCCCTTGGCATTGACCCCTCCGCCTACGTCACCGGCTTCGTTGAAGGTGATCCGGTTGTTGCGCACCACAGCGCCGTCCGTGGCAGCCACCCCGCCACCGTCCTCGTCGGCGACGTTGCCGGTGATCATGTTGTAGCTGACCACAGCCGTACCGGTGGCATGTACGCCGCCAGCCTGCGTCCCCGTGTTGACCCCGCCGGTGATGGTGAAGCCGCTGATCTCGCCGGCTGAGAGGACCACCACCGTATCCACGCCACCGCCGTCAATGATCGTGTCGGCGACCACGTCCGGATCCAGCGGATCGGTGCTGCGCACGGTGATGTCCTTGTCCAGGAAATCGATGTTCTCGAAGTAGGTGCCCGGGTCCACCTCGATCACGTCACCCGTGGAGGCCGAATCGATGGCCGCCTGAATAGTCGAGTGATTCGTCCCCTGGGTGAGGTTGTGAATCCGGGGACATTGATTCAGCAGTATGGAGACGTTGTTGCTTCCAGAGTTTGTCACGGCCAGGTCGGGCGCCCCATCCCCGTTCAGATCGCCGACGGCCACGCGGTAAGGCGAATTCCCGACGCCGCGGATCAACACGTCATTAGGATCAAAGGAAGCGCCGCCGCCGTTCAGCAATACATGCACGTTGTTGTCATCAGGGTTGACCACGACCAGATCGCCGTCTCCGTCCGCGTCCAGGTCGGCAATAGCCACGGTGTAGGCATCGTCACCCACAACGAAGGATCCGCTGACCGCGAAAGAGCCGGCGCCATCGTTCAGCAGTACAATGACGATGTTGGGATCCCCCCAGTTCTGGCCGGTCGTCAGGGCCATGTCAGCGTCCCCGTCGCCGTCCACATCTCCGATGGCCACGACACGAGGATCATCTTCCGCGTCAAAGTTGCTGTGGGAGGGGAAGGTGCCGTCGCCGGTGTTCCACAGTACCTGGATGACGCTGAGGTCATAGGCCCAGAGCGACAGGGCCAGATCGGCATCCCCATCACCGTCCAGATCACCGACGGCCATGGAAGTGATAATCGCTCCGGCCGAATAGGTCACCTCGTCGGCGAAGGTGGCGTGACCGTTGTTGAGCAGCACGGTCACCGAGCCGTCGGAGTAGCTAGGCTTGGCCACGGCCAGGTCGGCGTCCCCATCCCCGTCCAGATCGGCGCTCAGCAGGTGGGCAGGAAAGTCTCCCGCGTCGTAGAGCCCATCGGTGGTGAAGGATGCGTTGCCGTCGTTCAGCAGTACGGCGACCTTGCCGATTCCCCCTACATTCACCAGCACGGCCAGGTCGACGTCCCCATCCTCGTCCAGATCGGCGGTGATGACGAAAGAATAGGGATCAAACCCTGGGTCGAAGACCACTTGCTCGGCGAAGGTGCCGTCGCCGTTGTTCAGCAGCAGCGAAATATCGTCACTTGTCCCATTCACCACAGCCAAATCCGCATCTCCATCCCCGTCCAGATCAGCGATGGCTACGCGGCCGGGACCATTTCCCAACTCATATAACACATCGCCGTCTTCACCGAAGGTGCCGTCGTTGTTGTTGTTCAGCAGGACCAAGACGGTGTTGCTACCACTACCGCCATTGTCCACTACGGCCAGGTCGGCGTCGCCATCGGCGTCAAAATCGCCGATTCCCACGGCCACGGGGTTGGCTAAGAGTTGTTTGAGCAGCTCGTCGGCGAAGGTGCCTTCGCCGTTATTGTATCGTACGCCGACAATGCCGACCCCGTATGTGATGGCCACATCCGTGTCCCCATCTCCGTCCAGATCACCAAGGGCCGCGAAAGAGGGAGTGTCCGGCAGTTGGTAAGATGCATCCAGGGAGAATACGCCGTCACCGTCGTTGAGTAATATGGAGAGAGTTCTGGCGAATTCGTGCAGTGTGGCCAGATCGGGATCTCCATCACCGTCCAAATCACCGATGCCCACCAAGAGGACGCCACCCTGCACGTCGTAGGGGACAGCTGCAGCGAATGTGCCGTCGCCCTGGTTCAGAAGTACCGAGACGCTCCCGCTCAACTCGTTCCCCACCGCGAGGTCGGCGTCCCCATCTCCATCCAGGTCGCCGATCGCCACGGAGCTGGGCCGGTTCCCCACGTCGTAAAGCACATGGTCGTCAAAGGTGCCATCGCCGTGGTTCAGCAGGACCGACACGTTGTCGCTTTCCTCGTTCGCCACGACGAGGTCGGCGTAGCCATCCCCGTCCAGATCGCCGATGGCCAGGGCGTCGGGTTTATCTCCGGCGCCGTAGGTCACATCCGCAGCGAAGGTTCCGTCGCCGTTGTTCAGCAGTATGGAGACGCTGTCATCTGCGGAATTCGACACCGCCAAGTCGGCGTCGCCATCCCCGTCCAGATCGCCGATGGCGACGAATTCGGGATGAACCCCCACGCCGTAGCGCACGTCCCCCGCGAAGGTGCCATCGCCGTTGTTTAGCAGGATGGAGATGTTGGCCTCGTCGGAACGGTTCGGCACGGCGAGGTCGATGTCCCCATCGCCATCCAGATCGCCGACGGCGATTGAATCGGGATCATATCCTACGGCGTAGAGCCCATCGCCCGGGAACAACCTCGGACATTCAGCCCTGGCCACCGGGAGAACGGCACCACCGAGCCCGGTGATTAACGTGGCGATCCCGATGAGAATTCGCGCGAATCTCTTGGAAACTGACATGGCACAGCCTCCTTTGGAAAGCATGCGTTCGGTCCTCAAATCCCAGAGATGGCCCGTCCGGCCCTGGGCCGACGCTCCGGGGATTGTACCACATCTCGATCTCGCGGACGAGGTGAGTAGACGAGCTTTGTCGGCCTGCACCGCCACCCCGGTCCACTACTACTCCTGCACGGGGCGCCCGAATCTAACACCTCACCGCCCGGAATCTTTAGAATGGGGCATAATTCCCTGGTCAGACCCCATCCCACCCCCGATATGAGTGTCAAATCGCCGATTCGCGCCATGTGGAATGGCGATTTTTTCGTCGTCAAGCCTTGGCCCGGGGGGTCGTCCGCGGTCCTGGCCGGCGGCCATTGGGGGAGAGGCTGACCGAACCGGGACGAATTGACTACGGGCACTCCCCGAACCGGGCCAGGATGAAACCACTGTCGAGCGGATCGACGTTGCCGTCGCCGTTCTGATCGGCAGCGTCGCAACTGGGATCACCGGTCCCTACCGGGCAGCCGAAACGAGCGAGCACATACCCGCTGTCCAACGGATCGACCGTCCCGTCGCCGTTGGCGTCGCCCTCGCAGACCGCCGATGTGGCCACGATTAGACCGAGTTCATTGATGTCGCTATGAGCGATGGCCAGGTCGAGGACGCCGTCGCCGGTGAAGTCCCCGGTGGCGATGCCGCGCGGCTCCGTCGCGGTGGCGTAGTGGGATCGGCCGGCGAATCCCCCGGTCCCGTCGCCCCAAAGGATGGTGACGACGCTCGCCCCCAAATAGGGCACGGCGAGGTCGATGACACCGTCGTCGTTGAGGTCAGCGGCCCGGGCGGCGAAATGGTCGTGGGTCAGTTCGGTGATCGCCGATGATGAGAAGGTTCCATCTCCGTTGTTGAGGAACGTGGTGACCTCGCCGACCAGCAGTACGGATTCGATGGGGCCGTTGGCGGTCACCCATAGATCGATGTGGCCGTCCAGATTCGCGTCGGCAGCGCTGACCGTCCGCGGCAGATGTTCGGTTGCATACGACGTTTCAGAACCAAACGAACCGTCGCCGTTATTGAGCACGACGTACAAGCCGAAGTTGGTGAAATCGCCGTCGAAGAAGCGGCCGGCGCAGGCGATGGCCAGATCGGGGGAGGTGTTGCCGTCCAGATCGACAGCGACGACGCCCACCGCCGCGTGGCCGGTGAGGTTGATGGTCGCCGTGGACGAAAACTGGCCGGTCCCGTCTCCGAACAGGATGGTGACGGACGCGGGCGTCGCCCCTAGCCCATAGTCGGCGACGGCGATATCGAGGTGGCCGTCGGCGTCGAAATCGGCGAAGTCGACGGCCTCGGGATTGTCACCCGTGTCGACGGGAATCCGCGCTCCAAACCCGCCACCGCCGTCATTGATGAACAGCGATGCGGTGTGCTCGTCGAAGTTGGTTACCACCATTTCCGGAGCGTTGTCGCCGGTCAGATCGGCGGTGGAAACCGTTCGAACGTAATCGCCGGCGGCGTGCGAGGTCAACGGATTCAGCGTGCCATCGCCGTTTCCGGTCAGGACGGAGACCGATCCGTCGTTGAATTGTCCGAACGGCGTTCCGATGTTGGCCACCAGGGCGTCGAGGCGATCGTCGCCGTTGACATCGGCGGCGTGCAGTGACCACACGCTGTCACCGGCGGGAACGCGGGGGAACACCGGGACCGACCCGTCGCCGTTTCCGGGGAGCAGCACGGCGAATCCGATCGGGCCGGCCACACCGGCCTGCAGGCGTACCAGATCGACGATCGCATCTGAGTCGAAATCACCGACGGCGATCGGGCCGCTATCCGGCGGCGGGTCGAAATCGATGGGATCGCCGAGCATTCCGTCCCCATCGCCCAGGGCGGCGGCGGCCCCGGTGACCACGTCATTGAACGTATCGCCATTGAGATCGACACATCGCACGTGGTCGTCGGCCATTCCCGTGGCGAGGGCAGGGGTAGCGAATGTTCCATCGCCATTGCCCAGCCACACGGATGATCCGCTGACCAGATCGAGCGTATCGTCGGCGTCGAACCGGCAAAGTTGCGCCCGGCTGTCGACGGCGCTGATCCCGATGGGAGATGACGATCCGAACCCGCCGCTCCCATCGTTGGCCAGCATTTTGGCCGTCCCGTTGAGGAAGACCAGGATGTCGGTATCGCCGTCGTCGTCCAGGTCGCCGGCCTGTAAGCTGTCGGTCAAGAACCCGATGAAATGAGTCTCCACGATAGGGAAGGTGGCGTCGCCGTTGTTGAAGGCGACCGAGATTCCGAATCCGAATTGATCGGCCGACGCCAGGTCGATGTCCCCATCGCCGTCGAAGTCAGCGGCGACCACGGCGACCGGATCGATGCCGACGGGGATCACCGCGGCGAGGGAGAATCCGCCGTCGCCGTCGTTAAGCAACACTTGCAGGTTATCCGGAGCGGCGTTGGCCGTTACCAGATCCGGATCCAGATCCCCGTCAAGATCGGCCACGGCCAGTCCGCTGGGGGCGGAGGGGACGGCATAGGTTACGGGCTCGCCGAAGTGGCCGTCCCTGGGGTTCTCGAAAACGTGCAGGACGCTTCCGTTCCATTGGTCGCCGGCAAACTCGCCGGCGCAGACGACGATGAGATCGAGATCCTCGTCTCCGTCAAGGTCGATCAACTCCGTAGCGGAAGGCCGATAACTAATCGCCAGCGCCCGCCGGGCATCGAAGTCACCCGAAGCCGCGATCAACGTCCGCGATGCAAGCACGACGACTGGCACCAATACACCGATTCCGACACCAGGGCGTGACCGCATGATTGTATTCCCTCCTCACTCGGGCGATCCGTCGAGATCGCCCGCAGAGGTCATGATAACGGTTCGTCCAGGCGAATCGCAACCAGCCAGCCGCGATTGGCGGATTGTCGCAAAACAATCGCGACAATCCGAGCCGCGACCGTCAGGGAGCGGTAGCGTCGCATGACGCTCTGTCGCAGGAAACCGCTCTCTCACGGTTGCGGCTCGGATAGGGCTACGTGGCAGTTCGACTGAGCTGCTGTACTAGCCCGTCGAAGGGATCTCGTGGAAGGTGAGTACGTCGGTGCTCAAGTTGAGAGTGGCTACCGTGTGGCGCGCTGCACGGGCCAGTGCGCCGGGATTGATAACGCGCAATCTACCGAATCGTTCGTCGCGACACTGGTGGGTGTGGCCGTGAAAGGCGTAGTCGGCGTCCAGGGTCGGTGCTCGCTCCATCACGCCCGGTTCATGGCCGTGGAAGATCAGCAAGCGTTTGCCGTCCAATACCAAGGAAACGGGAGATCGTTCGGGCCACGGCAGGCCGACGGAATGCAGGTAAGCGCGAATCGCGTGGTCGGGGAAATCCATGTTTCCCCAGACGAAATTGCAAGCTCGACCGACGAGTTCGTCGAGAACGTCAGTGCCCCCGACGTCCCCACAGTGGATCAGATGCTCGACGCCGAGCTCGTCGAATAGGGCGCAGGCGTCATGCACGCGATCCGCGCGGCCGTGGCTGTCCGACATGACCCCTATGACCATTGACCTGAATTACACGCTCGGGAGGATTGTCGCAACTCGGCCGGCTGCGGCAGGACGCTCAACCTGAAGCTCCTCTGCGATCGGGGCGGGCGTCCGCCCACCGGTCGGCGAAACGGCGGGCACCGCGGGCATCGTGGGAGTGGATCCCGACGATGCCAACGGCGCTCCAAGCGGCGATGCGATTAGCTACTGGCCTCGATCGGCGGCGATTATCCGCCGAGCAGGGCGAGGATGTTCTGCTGCTGGGCGTTGGCGATAGCGAGAATACTGGTTCCAGCCGACACCAACACCTGAGCTCGGGTCAACTCCGCGGTTTCGGCGGCGAAGTCGGTATCCCGGATCGTCGATTCCGAAGCGGTCAGGTTTTCGGCCGTGATCCCCAACTGGTTGACGTTGGTCTGAAGCGTATTCCGCTCGAACGATCCCAGCCGGCCTCGCAGGCCCGTCACCTGAGAGATGACTTCGTCGATGATGTCGGATGCCTCCTGGAAGTTCTCCGTCCTCAGCGCGTTGGGCTGACCACTCTGCAGTTCGGAGAGGAAGCCGACGAGACGGTTGCCCAGCTTGTTGGCTTGCATGCTGCCTACGCCGATGCTCTCCTGCTCGTTGGTGTTGACGTGCGGGCCCAACTGGAACAACGCTCCGCCGCGGGTTATGACAAAGGTGCGCCGCAGGGCCTTGACGGCGGAGTCGAAGAGCGGGTTGTCAGCCCCGTAGATTGCATCGAGCGTGACTTTCATGTCCAGCAGACTGGTGTTCAGAGAGAGCTTCAGGCCGTCGGCCGTCGTCGAGGCTCCGTTGATCGTGGCAATCGCGTCCCGCCCATCGGCCAGTGTGGCTGGCTGGGAGTAGTCTGGCAGGCCGGGCACGGTGGACGCGACGCGGGTGAAGAGGTCAAACGTCCCGTCGCCAGCGATCTTCTCGACGCGGACGAAGGTGCTGCTTCCGTATCCCTCGGTGTGGATCAAGACGCTGGAGGCCACCGGTGGACTGGAACCGTCGATGTACCCGGCGGCCGATGCTTGCACCGCCGTCGCATCCGACTGGTTATTGATGGAGGTGATGATGGCGTCCGCCGTGGAGCTGGCTGGGAAGTCCAGGGTGATGATCCCATCAGCACCCTGGACGTCGACGGTCACCGCGTCCGGGCCGGTGGCCGACGCCGGAAAAACCAGTTCCCCCTGAAGGGCGGACAGGGATACCAGCATGTCCACCGGAATGAAGTCTCGGCTTCCGAACTTGGCGCCCAACACACTGACCTGGGCGATCTCCGAGGTGACCACCCCGCTGGTGACATAGTCCAGCGACCCGTCGAGCAACTTTTGCCCGGCGAATGTGGTGGTATTGGCGATCCGAGTGATCGAATCGATGGCCGAGTCGATCTGGAGCTGGTTGGCCTCGACCTCCGCATCGGAGAAGGCGCCGCTGTTGGCCGCTTCGAGGATCAGCGCCTGAATATCGATGAGCAGGGCGTTGATCTCGTTGAGGGCCCCCTCGGTGGTGGCGATCACGTTGATGGCCCGGTTGCTGTTGTCGATGGCCTGGTTGACGGCGGCGATCTCGGCGCGCAATCGCTCAGACACGATCAAACCGGCGGGATCATCGGCCCCGCGGTTGATCCGCAACCCGCTGGACAGCCGCTCGAGCGACAAAGCCAACTGACGCGAACTGACACCCAGGCTACGCTGGGCGACCACGGACGATAGGTTGGTAATAGTTATACCCATGAGCAATCCTCCTTGATTGCCTGACTACGACGGTCGTGAAACACGATCGGCGTCGTCGCCGGAGACCCACCCGACGGTGGACCATGACCTCAGCACCTCGCCCGCCCCGCTCACCGCCTCTTGGTGGGCGCGGGACGGTCCTTGTCTGCTTCCGTAACCGGTGACACGTCCTCGGGGTTCAATTGCGCCGCTCGCATGTTCTCGGCCTGGATCGCATCGTAGACCTCCTTGCGATGGACGGGAATATGCGATGGCGCCGTGATCCCCAATCGAACCTTGTCTCCTCGTATATCAACGATCGTGATCTCGACGTCGTCGCCGATCATGATCGTTTGATCACGCATTCGGGATAGGACTAGCATGCTCAGGCTCCTTCCTGTGTCCTACCGACACCCGCGTTCTCCGAACGTCGGACGCGCCGCCATGCGGCGCCGGCTATCCATGCACGCGGCGGTAGTCCCGCCACCCACGCGAGGCGCTGGGGCGTCTCCGGGCCGCGTCCCGATTCGGTCCGCAGCCGGTGGGCGGCCTCTCCCTCTATTATAGGGAGCCCGCACACCCTTCGCCTCCCGCCCCCGGATTAGCCGGTCTTGCTCAGGGCCTCGCGGCCCGGGACGCGCATCAGTGGATGGCGCGTCGAATAACGTCGATCCGTCAGCACCAACTGGCGCCCGCGGCGGGTTTCGACCCCCACCACCAGCGGACCCTGAAGATTGCCCATCAGCAAATCCTCGACCTTGTTGACGATGATGAACACCTGGGCGTCCTTCGGAGTCTCCACTCCCAGCTCGGTGAGCTCGTCGCTACGAATCGGAACCGTGTAGTCGGATACGAACAACCGCGGATCGCAGACTACAAAGGCTAGATCGGGTCGATCCACCGCCTGGAGCCAGTAAAACCCGCTGCCCTCACCCGCCTGCACCAGGGCGTAGTGCGTATTGTTGGGGAATCCCAGAATCCCGCTCTGAAACTCGATGAGCCGCTGCTCATCAATCTCGATTTGCCCAAACCGCGACGTCTCGATAATCACCGCGTTCCTCCTGCGGCCCTTGCATCCATGTTAGCGTTGTCCACGGCGTGCCGATCGACCACCGATCGGCCTCCGGCCTCGGTGTCCGCTTCCAAGCGGCACCAATGCACGCCACGGGTCGCCCGCATGATCGGCATCCGCCGACCCTGCGTTCCGCCTACCCCTCGTCGAATTCCGACGACTGTGGGGAGTAACCGATCGGCGAGGCGGACCCTTGCCCCGCGCACCGGTCTTTCGCTTGTCGTTTGTTTGGTTGTCGTTACTTCCTGACGCATGATGCGCAACTCAAATCCGTGTTCCGGAGTTCCTGTCACAGGCTGGCCATTACATATCGCGTGCCACAACGGGCCGGTGACTCGTGATGATGCTCCACGCCGGCGATCAAACAGCCCTAAACCATTGTCTGGAAACCAGTTATGAACACGAGATTCGGCGCCCGACCATTGGGGGGTGTCAGGAGCGCTAAGCTTGCAAGGCGCAACCGATGCTTCCATGCATGCAAGAAGGACACCCGGGGACGCCGCCGACGATGGCGATGCATCTATTGGGCCCGGGCGATTGGACCGCCGGCTGATCCTTGGGCCGGTCGCCGGGTGCGGTCGATGGTTGATGGACGAATGGCTCACCCGATGAAATCCATTAGCGAAGTGTTCAATATCCTGGCCCCGGTCAGCAGGTTGGCCTGCAACGCGGTCTGGGCCTTTTGGAACTGAGTGATGGCTTCGGTGTAGTCCAAGTCCTCAACCGACGCGAGCAACTTCTGCGTGGCAAACACCGCCGTCGCGGTGTGCGTGGACCGTTCCAGCATCTCCTTGGCGCGGGCACCAAGAATTCCGCGAACCTGGGCCACGTGATCCAGGAACCCGGCGATCCGATCACCCGCATCGGTGATCGCGCTGGTATTGTCGTTGCGCAACGCTGTTTCCAGGTCCATCAGGGCGCTCAGGACGCTGTCCACCCGGACGGGGTTGGCGTCGTCCCCGATGAGTTCGGTCTCTGCAGGGTCGGCCGCCTTGAGCAGCCCGAGATCGTCGGCGGCAAACGACCCATTGAGAGCCACCACACTCAGGGCGTCGCTGCCGCCGGTCTGATCGACGAGTCGGATGCCGTTTCCTACGCTGGCCATCGAAGCCGACACCCCCACGCCTGCTTCGGTTGCAGCGGCGTTAATCGCGTCGAGCACGTCGCCTACGGTGACCGCCCCATCCAGGTTGACGTCAAACGTGGATCCATCCTTGGCCATGACCTGGAAGTCATCTTCCCCGTCCACGATTTCGACACCCTGGCCGAAGTTCAACTCGCTCAGCACACTGTCGGCGTGGAACGATCGGATTCCCAGCGTGGTGGCGGTCAGTCCGCCGCTTTCGGCGATGGTCATCGTCATCCCGGAGACTTGATTCAACACGTCGAGCCCAGAGCCCGATTCGTTGATTTCAGCCCGGACGTACACGCCGGCGTTGTTGATCTTGTTGAGCATGTCCTGCACGGTGACTGCGGCGCTCAGGTCGATGGTGGCGGTCGTGTTTCCGTTGGTGATGGTGAACTCCGCGGTCAGATCGAGGCCCGCGCCGCCGTTGAGTTCGCCGATCAGCGTACCGGCGCTTATCCGACGGTTCAGATCCAGACCGTCAATGGTGCCGGTGGTAGCCACTTCGGCGAGGATGCCCAGGTTGTCGGCCACCGAGCCGCCGGCCTGATCCGTGATCGTCAGGGCGCTCGAGCTGGAACTTATCGTCAGACCGTTGGACGAGAGGCTCGCCGTGATCGTCGAGCCGGCCGTCGCGGCAGCGTCGTTGATGAGATCGACGACATCACCGATCGTATCGGCCTCGGCGAGGTCGACTTGGAATCGGCCTGCGCCGGAAGATTCGTCGAACACGATCACGCCACGGCTGATGCCCGTGGCCTGAGCACCCGCGAGATCTTCCAGCCGCGTCGTCATGCTCAGCGCCGGGTCGAGATCAACCGACCCCGCCACCCGAGCTGATAGGGCGGAAAACGCCGCGTCGCCGGGCAAGTTGACCGGCTTGTGTTCCAGTTCCGCGATCCGGGTCAGCAGGTTGCCGGTGTCGCCCACGTACGCCGTCCCGCCCAGGGCGCTGATAAACGGTTCGGAAGCGGTATCGCGTCCGGCGAAGATGTACCGCCCGTTGAATTGTCGGTTGCCGATGGAGACCATCTGCCCGACGATGGAGGCAATCACCTCGGCGGCGGCCTCGCGATCTTCGGGGCCGGCGGTGACGCCGACGTTCTGACTGGCCACCGACTCCGCCTCGATGAGCAGGTCGCTGACCTCAGCCATGGCCGCATCGGTAGAGATCAGAAAGCTGTCCGCGTATTGCAGGTTGGCCAGTATTTGATCCTGGCGCTCGAGCAACTGGCCGAACTTCATGGCCCGACCCGCGGCTACCGGATCATCGCTCGGCGTGGCGAACGCCCTGCCGCTGGCCAGGCGGGCCTGTTGCACGAACAGATTCGCGGTGGTGGTCCGGACCGACTGGAGCATGGACGAGGCCCGCGAGTTAAAGCTGATGCGCGACGCGTTCACCGGACTAACCGCCATGGCGCACTCCTTCCGTTTTCACTGGGTGGCATCCCGGCGCACTACACACGCAACTCAGCGTCCGCTCCCGCACGGTCGCGGCTCTGCTAGCCGGGGGCGAATCGCCCGCGGTCGTTTCGTCGTGTCACCGCGGTCGTACCCATGTCACCTTTGTCATACCAAAGCGAGAATCTCTTGAATCATGTCATCCACGACGCCAACAAAACGGGCCGCCGCCTGAAAGGCACGCTCCAACTTGACCAGTTCGATGGCTTCCTCGTCCAAACTGACACCGCTGATGCTTTCACGCTGGGCCTGGAGCGAAAACCGCACGCTTTCCGCCGCCGTCGCCGACGCGAACGTGGCTGCGGTGGTCACCGCGACCGACGAGGCCAGACCGTTATAGAACTCGGTGATGCTTATTGATCCCAATGTTGCGCTGTTCGCCTCCGCCAGGGAGGCCATACGCCCTGCGTTGCTTCCGTCCCCGGATAACCCCGACAGGGAGGCGGCCAGCAAGCTGTTGTTTCCCAGCAGCGTGGAGTTGACCTGGATGTCACCGGCCCCGCTCCCGGCGAAAAAGGTGTTGATTCCAGCCGCAGCCAGGAAACCGGAGGTATCCTCGCGCGGCTCCTGGCCGTCGCTTCCGAAGCTGAAGGTCAGGCCCGATTCGGCGACGAGCTGGAGTCGGTTGTCCACCGTGATGGTGGCTTCGACGCCGGCCACGTCGTTGTTGATCTGATCGCGAAGCGATTCGAGCGTCGTGTCGGAGTCGATCCCGTCCAGATCAACCTCGATCTGATACCCGGTGCCCGTACCGGTCGCGTCGTCCGTGACCGTGATGTAGAAACTCCCGTTGGTCACCGACGGAACCCAGCCGTGAGCGGGATCGCTTAGGACCAGCTGTGGGTCGCTGACCGCACTGGCTCCGGTGACGGAGGTGAATCCGATGAGTCCCTGACCGTCCGCGTGAACGCGGTTGACGTCGGCGATGACGCCGGCGGCCAACTGATCGAGCGTGGAAATCCAATCTTCAATGTGCGAACCTCCGCCCAGGAGCAAGCCTTCCAACCGACCGCCACGGGGCGTGACCTGCGAGTTGGAATCGGCGAACCGAACCGTCATGCTGCGAAACTCGCCGTCCAGTTCCTCCACCGCGCTCAGGCCTCGGGAAATGGCCCCGGTGACCAGCGTTTCGCTGCCCACGTAGACGTTGACCATGCCGTTCGGCTGGATGCGGACGGTGACGTCGATGATTTCGCTCAGGTCGCGCAGGGCGGCGTCGCGTTGATCGCGCAGGGCGCTGGCTCCCGATTCGCTTCCGGCCTCGACCTGGTTGATCTCGGAGTTGAGTGAGGCGATTTGCTCCGCCAAGGTGTCGGCCTGTTGGACCAGAGCGACCACTTCGTCGGCGAAGGCCTCCGCCAGAGAAGCCAAATCACTTCTTAACGAGCGCATCGTGTCAGCCAATACGACGGCGTCGCTGATGACCACTGCCCGCAGACCGGAGTCCGTCGGGTCGTTGGCCACTTCCTCCAGATCGTTGAAGAAGTCGAGGAACTTGGCACTCAGACCGCCGCCGCCGAACTCGTCGAATAGCGTCTCGACTCCCAGGAGCAGCTCCCGTCCGGCGACGGCGGATTCCGCGTCGCTGATCGAGGTGCGCAGTCGGCTCTCGAGCGCTTCATCGATGTGGCGTCGCAACGCCGTCAAGGCTACCCCGGCCCCGGGTCTCATTCCCTCCGGCAGCGGGCCGCCCTGCATCGACGACAATTGAGCCGTCTGACGCGTGTAGTCGGGGTTGCCCGCGTTGGCAACGTTGTTGCCGGTGACCTGCAATGCGCTCTGATAGCTGGTCAGGGCGCTTCGTCCGATCTGCAATGCCGAGTTGAGCAGTCCCATGGTTCTAGCCCACCGCCTCGAAGAGTTGCCGGCGGCTGGTCATGCCCACGCGGCCACCGCGCTCGTACTCGGCCCCGTCGGCGTCCGCACCCGACATGGCCGCGAATACGCCGTGAAGATGCTCGACGATCTTTCCGGAGATGGCCCCGGCGGTACGGTTGGTCACGGCCAACTTGTTCAGGGTCACTCGGAGGGTCTGGGCGGCCCCGAGAATCTGATCGCCGACCGGAGGGCCGATCTTCTCGGCGAGCTGCCGGGCGGTCATGGCCCGGACACGTCCGGCGCTCATGCCCAACGACTTCCCTAGTCGGTCGGTCACCTGTCGCCTTAGTCCGTCACGTTCGTTGATGCGCTCGAGCAGGGCCTGCTCCTTGGCGGCGCTGTCGCGCATGCCTTCCATGTCGGCGCGACGCATCTGTTCGATCTTCCGGCTGATGACTTCCGTCATGGACGCGTGCAGGGCGCTCAGTTGATCCAGGATTTGGGCTAGGGCATTGGCCTCCCGGTGGGCTGCGGCGTCGTTCATGGTTGTTCGCTCCTATCGACCTGACGTTGCTGCTCGATCCGACTCTGCTGTAGAGCCAACCGTTCATAGATGGCGTGGTTCAAGCTGTATCGTTGAGCTTGTCCTGCGCGCTCGGCGATGATTTGATCCAATTGCGCCTGAAACACCTCTTCGCCGCGCCCGCCGTGGCCGTATTCGCCCTTCACAGTAGACGCCCGCAAACTGCGGAGCATCGCCCCGTAGAACACGTTGCCCACCAGTTGATCGATCGCTCGGCGCAACCCGGGATGTTCCGGTGGCTGCGGCGAACCAGGCATTGGCGTGAGGGATTCCATGGTCAGTTATCGATTTCCGATGGCCCGTTGTCATTCATTGAACATCAGCTCCGCGTGGAGTCGCCCCATCCGATTGATCTCCGTAAGAATCGCGATGCGATCGTCGATGGGCACTTGAAGACGATTCAAAGCCACCAACAGATTCGACACCCGGGCTTCGCGCTCGCCTCCGGGATCGATGGGGATGAATCGTTGCTCCTGGAACGTGGGATTCAACGGATCGGGCAACGGCTCGGGGCTCAACACGTTGATGGTCAGCCCCTTCTGCGAGACGATTACCGGAGAGATGGTCGCGTTCCCGCTGACCACGATCGTGCCGCTCTTACGGTCAATGGTCACCCGAGCCGCCCCTTCCGGCATCAGCAGGGCCAGCGATTCAATATCACTGATCCACTGGGCGGGGATCTGACCTTCAGGCACCAGCACCACGACGTTGCGAGGGTCGGCGGCCATGGCGACTCGGTCCACGTCGGCCACCAGGCTTAAATCGGTATCGATCGTGTTGGCGATCTCCGAAGCCAGCGCCCAGCCGGCGTGGCGATCATCGATGACCAGGGTGATGTACCGCTCAGTCGGCTTGATCCACGTATTGCCGAACGTGGTCAGCAGCTCGCTGCCGCTGGCGAGAAAGCTGAGCATGACGTCCTGCTCCAGGGTGGCGCCGTCGTCGATGACCGCAGCGGTCTCGCTCTCCTCGTTGACCATCCTCAGCGGCCCGCGGCAGGTGGCAAATACACCGCTTACGTGGGGCTCATGATAGATGAGCGGAGTGACCAGCAATCGTCCGCCTTTCAGGCTCTTGGCGGCTCCGATCGAGGTCACATGCACGTCCAGCCGATCCCCCTCGCGGCCTCCGGATTCCGGGATGACCACCTCCAAACTCACGATGGCTACGTTGTCGGCATCGCGAAGCTCATCCATGGTGACCACCGGAGCGGCGAGCCTTTGCATCATCTCCGCCAGGGCCCGCATAGTCGGTGCGTACTGACCGCCGTCGCCCGTGCCGTCCAGCCCGGTGACCAGACCGGTGCCGATCAGCACGTTGGTGCGTTGACCCTTGAGCTTGGTGACGTCCCCGATCCGGGCTTGGATCTGAGCGTGAGCCGATCCGCACAGCAGAAACGCCACCAGAGGCAAGGCTATTCGTGAATGATTCATTCGTAATCTCTCTTCAGTGCTTCGTCAGGAGTACTTTGATGGGTGGCACGGTCTGGTACTCCAGGCCGTGGAGCCTGCTGAAGACCATCGTTCCTCCCACCACGGCCTGGAGTACCAGACCGTGCCGCCCCACCCGTCGTTCCACGCGTTACAGAGCACTAGATCGGCCTCAACGAGTCGAGCAGCTTCGGGATCCACCCGCGGCGGGTTCCGTCGCGCACGCTGCCTTCGTTCTGAACGCTGATGACCAGGTCCGCCACCTGCGTGCTCAGGATGGTGTTGTCCGGGGTCACGTCCTCGCTGCGGGCCATGCCCGTCAGCGTCATGTAGGTGACTTCTTCGTCGTGTTCGATCTTACGGCGAGCCTGAAACGTCAGGTTGCCATTCGGCTTGACGTCAACGATGGTCGCCGTGATACGCGTGGTGAACCTGTCCTCGCGCGTTGTGTCTGCGTCCCCCCGCATACGGGACTCGAATTCGTAATCGATGTCTGGTTTTCCCCGGACAAAGGTAGCGGCGCCGAGGCCGTGATCCATCGCCTTGACGAAGGCCTCGATCTCGCTACTGATCTCCCATCGCTTCCGCGTTTCGCTGTCCGCCTCCGCCTCGAACTTCTTCTGCTCGCGGACGATGATGGTGATCAAATCGTGTTCGGCGAACGTTCTCGGCTCGGTCACCGGTACGGCGATCAGCGATGCTCCCTCGATGACCGGGCTGCCCGGCTGGGACGTCGCCTCGCGCGGCTGAGGCTCGTCCGCATCGCCCGGTGCGACCCGCTTGCCGATGGATGACGTTTGTCCGAGACCATCGACCGCCGGCACGAGGATTGCGATCACGGCCAACCCGAATCGGCCCAGGAACCGCCCGCGGACAGCGCCGGCATTCCCGCGTCGATCGTCGGATCGGAACCTCGCCACCAAATGTGGATTGTTCGTCAAACCCGTCATCAATCGCTCCCATCGCGGTGGTCGGAGCCCGCGCTCCGCCCGCCTTACCCACTCGCCAAACCGCTATCGCCTCGCCAGACGGCTACCCTCGCCCAGGCCGGAGGTGCTTAACTCGACTCGACCCGGCCCGACGACCACCCCGGTAACGGTGACGCCGCGGCGCCCGCCGGTGCGCAATTCGATGAGGTCGCCGAAGCTGCCGTCATCCATCGCTTTGCCGACCGTTTCCACGGTCACCCCGCCGGCCGACGACTGAATCCTGGTCAACTGGCTGCGGCGGACCAACGGGACCGTCTCCAGCTCGCGCCCGGTGAACATCGTCCCGGCCGGAATGAACCGCTTGGCCCGCATGCCGACCACCGCCGCCGGTTGGCTCAGACCAATCTCGTCGATGCGAGTGAACGTGCGCTCGACTACCTGTACGTCGTCGGCCCCGATGGCCGCCCGCAGATTGATCGGGCCGCGAGCGACGACGACCGGCGCTCGATAGTAGGCATTGACCACCACGGGCACGGATTGAACCGTTTCACCGTTCTTGCGGATGTCCACTTCAAGATTGACTAATCCGAGAATCTGACCCGAACGGCGGTGGATGACGAACTGGAACTCGGGCTCGGCCAGATCGAGCACGCTCGCCGCCGTTCTGCCGAACTGGAGCTCAACGCGTCCGTCGTGGCGTTGGATTAGCGTCTCGAGATAGTCGCCCACCGCGTCGCGCAATGATCGGCCCGATGAGACCGGGCCGGCGCGGGCTTGCGGTCGGCGCTTCGGAGCAGCCGGGGCGACCTCTCGTATCCGCCGCACGCCGCATCTGGAAGCGCCGCTGACGGTCGTCGTGGCCAGGTTGACGCCCGCGGCCCGCAGCGTCCGGTGGATCTGTTCGATGGAGACCAACACTGACCCGCCCGGAGGAGGCCCGGGCTGACCCTGGATGGGCGTGCTGCGAATCATTGCCTCCGTCTCGGCGTCGAATCCGCTCAGGTCGCACAAGTCGCCGAGGGTAATCTCAGAGCCGACCACGACGGCCGACAGCCAGAAGCGAACCTGACCCGCCTCGGCGATGGCCGTTGCGCTCGCCAGTACCAGACTCGAAATCAGCAG
>JADFPW010000212.1 GCA_022562105.1 Planctomycetota bacterium | reverse complement strand
GAAGAGGCCTACGATGCCGTACATCCAGTAGATGGTGGTGGAAAAGAAGCCGATGTAACTCTGGCCATAGGGGGATTGGCAGGTGGCGTAGGGTGTGGCGAAGGCGGAGGGGAACATGTTCATGCAATCGAGGTAGAACGCGCTGTCGAGGGAGTGGAGGCCCGTGGGTGCGTAGCCCTCGGGGGGCGCGTAGGCGATCCATAAGTGGGTGACGGGTTCGACGGCGGATAGGGCGATGATCAAGGCCCACACCCAACTGGGCACCCGGTGTTTCGGTACACGATTTTCGGCCTTGGCCTGCGATGACATGGTTCAGGATTTTACGCGGAAGACGGCGCCCTTTCCGGCCAAGATTACTTCTTCGAGTGCAGGTTCCTCGCGCAAGGCCTGCAGGACATCTTTGTGGACGGGGAAGGTGTCGGGGCAACAGATGTATTTCACGCACCACTCGGCGAGCAACGGGCGATGCCGGACTTCAAAATCGGTCCAGATTAGAAAATGTTGCGTCTCGATCAGATGAAGTTTGTCATAGACCGCGTTGGCAACGGCAGCGCCGAATTTGTGGTATGTAGCCATCACCGAGGATCTTGCTGCCGCAGTCAACGGCTGGATCGGATCCAGCGCCGCAACCGCCGGTAGCGATACCGCCACATCCGCCAAAGCGCCGGAGACAGCCGAGGAATCTACGGGTAGATGTTTCGCGGTAGCATCCACGAAGATGGCCAGGGCGCTAATGGCAGGCGACGCCTCCGCCGTAGCGGCCTCACGGAGCAGGGTGCGGGTTGTGGTCGCCAAACTTGGATCCAGCTTGGCTGCCTTGTGAAACACCGAGGACGCCAGGTCACGCCGGTGCAGCGAAATCGCGAATCGTCCCAGCTCCAAGTAGTCCTGCGCCGACAGCCCATCCCGATTTCGAGTTCGGTTTCGACTTCGATCTTGATCCTGATCCCCATGACGGCGTTCCAATACCATGATGTCTCGGCGCACGGCGTAGGCTGACCCTGACTCCATCTCCGACCAGGCGAAGACGTACGGCGTCGACTCACGCACGACGACCACAGCGTCTTCGTTGTGATCCACCACAAGCCCGCTGATGGCGCCGCCGGTGAGCAGCTTGATGTCGGGATTGTCAGCGTCAAGGCTGTAGTCTACCGTGAAGTCGTCCCCTATGTCGGGATCATCGACCTCTCCCCAATCGACACAGATCCTAACGTCTGAGGACGCGTCCGTGACGCAAGTCTGCGCCGGACAAACTACCGCGAACCCTAAAACTGCAACTGCAAATCCTACAGCAACACTGAATTTTCTTCGCTTGTCAAACATGGTCTTTCTCCTGCCCTGATGCGGGCGATTTCTGTTTCCACTTGCAATGACACCTGTCGGAGCCCACACTGGGTCCGGAAGGTGGCTGTAACGATGCGAATCCAAATACTCGCGAGTATGCTATTCGTGATGGCGGCGAGCGCGCGCGGGGCAGTGGTGTCATACGAATGTACGTCCTTTCCTGAAGAAATAGGATGGATCCGGGATACGTTTTGTGAGCCTGACCGTTATTTGAAGAACGGGTGGCTCTTTCAGCACGTTGAAAGTGGCTGCGGCGGACCACCGAATGGCGATCGAGACTCCTACGTGGCGTCCGTTGCCCAATTCGAGGGCGAGGAGGAGTTCTTCATCGAGTGGCATATGCAGACGACCGGCGATAGCTCGGAGATCGACGGCGTGGCTCCCGCATTGCTCTCGGCGTGGTCTTTTGGTCCAGTTCTCTACCATTTCACGATCGCCAAGGACCAAGTGCGCTTCATTCGTGACTTCGACGCGCCCACCGTGTGGACCGATATCGAGCCCGACGTGCCGCACACCTACCGGTTGGAGCTTTTCGGCGCCGATCTCTACGTCTGGTACATCGATGGCCAAGTGATCGATTCGGGGATCCCAGGAGCTGCATACCCAAGTTTCACGCCCAGCATTAGCTGGCGGGCCAAGTCCTGGTTCCTCGAGAGCACGACGCAGTGGGACTACATCCGCTACGGCACCATCCCCGAGCCCTCCAGCGGGGATTTCGACAGCGACGACGACGTGGACCTGGATGACTACTACTTCTTCCAAGACTGCATCACCCAACCCAACATCGACGCCGGTCCAGGATGCGTCTGGGCCGACTTCGACGGCGACTCCGACGTCGATCTGATTGACTTCGCCCACTTCCAAGCCGCCTTCACTGGATCGGACGGGTGATTCGACACCGTTCATGGTGCATAGCGTTCGTGCCAGTGTTTGCGGGGATCGCGCGCGCGGATGTGTTTTCATACGAGTGCAACTCCTTTCCTGATGAAGCTGGGTGGGAAGTAGTCAACGAAGTGTGTGACGCCGAGCAATGGCTTGACGGTGGGTGGCTCTTTCAGCACGTCGAAACTGGCTGTGGTGGTCCCCCGGGGGGTGGACAATTCGACTACACGCGATCTCTGGCAGAGTTCATTGGGGAGCCAGCGTTCTTTATCGAATGGCGTATCGAGACAGATGGAGATCAATCGGAGATTGACGGAGTCGCTCCGGCGGCTCTGACTGCGGGAGGTTTTGGGGTAGTGCTTTACCATTTCACAATAGCCAAGGACCAAGTGCGCTTCATTCGTGACTTCGAACCGCCCACTTTGTGGATCGATATCGACCCCGACGTGCCGCACACCTACCGGTTGGAACTCTTCGGCGAAGATCTCTACATCTGGTACATCGATGGCCAAGTGATCGATTCGGGGATTCCCGGTGCTGCCTACCCAAGTTCCACGCCGAGCATCAACTGGCGCGCCAAGGCTTGGTATCTGGAAAGCACCACGCAATGGGACTACATCCGCTACGGAACCATCCCCGAGCCCGCCAGCGGGGATTTCGACAGCGACGACGACGTGGATCTCGATGACTACTACTTCTTCCAGGACTGTGTCACCGAACCCAACACCGACGCCGGTCCAGGATGCACCTGGGCCGACTTCGACGGCGACTCCGACGTAGACCACCACGACTTCGCCGCTTTCCAAGTCACCTTCACCGGGCCCACCGACTGAAAGCGTGTGGTCAATCCTGCCGTGCGTCCCGGGATGCGATGGGCGCCCTCGTCCGCCCGCGCCCGGAAGCAATCTATATGCAGATGCACTGAAGGGTAATCCGCCGATGGCACGCAAGTTGCCTCGCTGGCGAGACGAATCGAGCGCCGGGTGAATCTGTGAAGCAGGAGCCCGACCCGGCTCACGGTGGCATGGGCGACCGCCAGCTTGCCCGTATGGACTACTGAGGACCACGGGCCAACTCGTTGGCCTTTGCGCCCCGGTGAAAAGCCCACGATCTCAAATGTGATACGACGCTAGCGGTTCGCTGGACAACCTGATCGCCGCCCGGGGCACGCGGTTGGATGACCACGGCCGGCGGGGCGCCGGCCGCTACTTCTTCGGCGGTGTGTTAAGCCACAAGGGTGCCGTGGGTACGATTCGCGGCGATCCGGTCGATTTGAATGAGAACGACATCACCTGGGTGGCAGTCGGGGGCATCGAACCAGACCTCCACATACCGATCGCATCGACCACGGGCCAGGCCGGTCGATGGATCGACCCGCTCGACAATGATCCGTTCCACAGTGCCGATCATTTTCTCACGATAACTGTGGGTCAGAGATTGCTCCAGGTCGCGCAGGTGTGCCATGCGCGCCTTCGTTATGGTTGATGGCACAAACTCTTTCGTCCATCGCGCCGCTGCGGTCTGCGGCCTGGGGCTGAATGGGAAGGCGTGGATCTTGGCGAACCGACTTTGGCGGGCGACTCGGCAAGTGTCTGCAAAATCGTCGTCCGTCTCCCCGGGGAAGCCGACGATGATGTCGGTGGTGATCGCCGGTCGATCGAAAACTCCATTAACCTGCTCGATCATGTCTTGGAAGGCCGCGACGTCGTATTGCCGGTTCATCTTCCGCAAGATGGCGTCGCTGCCGGACTGGAGGGGTAGATGCAGGTGGGGGACGCAGCAGTCGTGCCGGGCCATGACGGCCAGCAAAGCATGATCCACGTCGCCGGGTTCGAGGCTGGATAGACGCAAGCGTTCGAGCCCATCGACTCGGGCGACGGCATCGATCAAATCCGCCAAGGGCGAGCCTACGGAGTGTTGGCGGCGCCGCAGGGCGGTCTGTCGCCCGTAGGCCCCCAGAAAAATCCCGGTCAACACAATTTCACGATGTCCGGCAGCGACCAAGTCGCGGGCCTCTTCGACGGCTTGGTCGATGGACGTGGATCGAAGGTGCGACCGCAGTCGGGGAATGATGCAGTAGGTGCAATGGGCGTCGCATCCGTCCTGGATCTTGAGGAAGGCCCGCTGTCGGTCGGCGAAGGCGTGGATCCCAGGCCATTGGGGATCCGGATCGGCGACAGCCTCGACGCAACCGCTTGCCGGGCCATGCGCGCCGGTTGCCATCGGCCGGGAGCTCGTCGGGTCGAGGCGGCGCGGACTGGCGGCGATGTTGACATTGAGGGCTGGGCCGGGAATACTATGGGTTGTGGGGTGGCTGGCCGATATAGGGCCCAGCCCGTCCGGCGGACTGACCGGTATTATTGATTCTTCATTCCCGTCGGCTCGAAGGCAGGTGTCGCGTTCGCTGGCCTTGTGCGGCGAATCCGCCCTGTGGTCCTCAGTAGCCGATCCGAAACGTTCCTCAATCAGTGTGCGGAGTCGTTGTAGGGTGTCGTCGTGCCCAATGACCGCCGCTACGCCCGGGATGGCGGCTACCCCGGCCGGATCGGCGGTCGCGTGGCATCCCACCACCACCACCGTGGAACGCCCACGGCGTGCCGCCTGTCGGATGGCTTGGCGGCTCTTGGCCCCGGCTGAGCAAGTGACGGCGCAGGTGTTGACCACCGCGAGGTCAGCCGCTTGGCCGTCGGGGGCTCGATGCAGCCCGTAGGACTCGATCAGTTCGCGCAGCTGCTGGGTCTCGTACTGATTGACTTTGCAGCCTAGCGTAGTTAGCGCATAGGTGTGGTTCATGGCGGTTCCACTGTAGCGGCCGGGTGCGGCCGAGGATAGCGAGTTCGATACCGCGAGGAGGCGACCCATGGCGGCCAGTTACAGTGTCTGGGGCATTGACGTGGGCAAGTGTGCCCTAAAGGCCTTGAAGGTTCGGATGGCTGGTGATGGCCGGACCGAGATCCTGGCCCACGACTACGTGGAGCACTCCCGGATCCTGTCGCAGCCTGATGCGGACGACGACGCCCTCATCACGGCTGCGTTGGAGAAGTTCCTCTCGCGTAACGACATCACCAACGACCGCGTGGTGGTCAGCGTCCCCGGCCAGCATACGCTGGCTCGATTCAGCAAGCTCCCACCGGTCGAGCCCAAGAAGATCCCGGACATCGTCCGCTACGAAGCCGACCAGCAGATTCCGTTCGACATGGACGAGGTGATCTGGGACTACCAGACGTTCCAGGAAGAGGATGCTCCGGATATCGAGGTGGGTATCTTCGCCATGAAGCGCGAGTTGATCCACGCGTACCTGCTCCACTTCGAGAACGCGGGGATCGAGCCGATGCTGGTGCAGTCCGCCCCGTTGGCTCTTTACAATGGGGCGCTTTTCGACGGCGTGCTGGGCGATGAGACCACCGTGCTGCTCGACATCGGGGCGGAAAACACCGACCTGATCGTGGCCACGCCGATTGGGTTGTGGACCCGCACTATCCCGCTCGGGGGAAACAACTTCACCGAAGCGCTGGTCAAGTCGTTCAAGCTGTCGTTCTCCAAGGCTGAGAACCTCAAACGCAGTGCCTCGACCAGCAAGTACGCTCGTCAAATCTTCCAGGCCATGCGCCCCGTGTTTGCCGATCTGGTGCAGGAGTTGTCCCGTTCGTTGGGCTTCTACACCAGCACGCATCGCGAGGCCAACCTGAACACCCTGGTCTGTGTGGGCAACGCGTTCAAGCTGCCTGGTTTGCCCAAATACTTGCACCAGAACCTACAGATGAAGGTGGAGCAGCCCAAAGAGTTCAAGAGTGCGGACGTGGTGTCGGGGGGCGGAGGCGCCCTGAGCGATCATCAGTCGAGCTTCATGGGGTGCTACGGATTGGCCCTGCAAGGGTTGGGGGTGGCCAAGATCGTCGCCAACCTGCTTCCGCCGGAGATCATCCGGCAGGTGACGTGGCGCAAGAAGCGACCGTACTTTGCCGCTGCCGCCGCGTGCTTGCTCCTGGCCTCTGGAGTGATCTGGATGCGAAAGTGGAGTGACATGAACGTTCTGGCGGCCGATACCGGTCGTCCGGTCAGCAGTCTCACCTTTACCCAGGCGCAAGGGTTCGAGCGAGCCGGTGTCGGTGAGGTACCGGCGCTGGAGTTTGGCCAGAAGTGGCTCGAGACGTCCCAGGAACTCAAGAAGAAATGGCAGGGTCTGATTGGTAAGGGGGACGATCAGGAGGCGCGGGTTGAGGAGATCATCAATCTGCAGCGTGACAAAGCGGTCTGGCCCAAAATCCTGGCCATGATCCACACCGCCCTTCCCAGCATGCAGTTCGAGGATTCCGCAACCATGGATTCCGCCGCTTATGCCAGCGCCATCATGCAGACACCTCGCAAGACACGAAGCGTGATCGCGGTGGAACGCCTCCTTGCCGAGTACAACCTCGACCTGGACGAATGGGACATGGTGGCGTCAGATCTATGCCGCGACCCCAGGAGCTACGAGATCCCCGCAGAGGGCAAGGAGCCGCGCCCTGGGTTCCTGGTCACGGTCGACTTTACCACCCCCCGTTCCGAGGCCCTTGACTTCGTGTGCGAGGAGGTCAAGGAGTCGATTCGCCGCGCCGGGCGTATCCCGGACCAAGGATTCTATGTCAACCACGTCGTCATGTTGGACGGCCGACCGGCACGAGCTTCCGGTGTTTCAGGCAAGACGCAGAGCGCTAGTCGCGGGTCGTCGCGCGGCGGGGGTCGCGGCGCGGGTCCCGGTATGGGAGGAAAAGGTGGCTTAAAAGGACGCGGCTCTCCTCCAGCCGGCCGCGCTGGTCAACCCACTGGCCGACCCGGTCAACCCGCCGGCAGGCCAGGCCAACCCACCGGCAGACCAGGTCAACCCAGCGGCAGGCCCGGCCAACCCACCGGCAGACCGGGTCAACCTGCTGGCCGCCAACAGCAACGAAGTGGCTCGCCCACTGGGGCCGACCCAGCTTTCACTCCACCGATCGAGCAGATCAAGAACGAAGACCTGGATCCGGTGACCGGCGAGGACATAACCAGCGACTGGGTATTCACCATCCAGTTCGAGGTCGTTCTCGCTGATCTACCACAAGCGGAGAGCACTGACTCACAAGACCCCTCGACCGAACCAGAGTCGGAGAAAAACGATGGTTAATCAACCGATCACACAGGCAGTCTTGAGCGGGGTGCGACGATGATGGATTTCCTTCGGCGGCAGCTCTTCCAGATCGTGTGCGGCGTCTTTGCCGTGGCCGGGATCACGATGACCGTTCTTGGCGTCATGAGCATGGGTGAGGTCAAGCAGGAAATGGGTAAGTTCATCACCACCGCCAAGAGCTTGGGGCAGGCGGCCCGGGCGCCCGACGGCTCGAAGACGGTGATCAACAGCAAGGCGATCGCCATTCAGGCGAACAAGATCGACGACATCGATCGGAACTACGACGAGATTCTCGAGCTAGCCTACGCACTCAACCGGCGGACGCCGCTGGTTCCGGATGCGTTTCCGGAACCGGACACTCGGGAACCCAAGACCAAATTCAAAGAGGTGTATCCCAAAGCGTTTGACGACCTGCTGAGGCGACTCGGCGGCGGCACGGGTCCGACGGAAGAGGAAGTCAGCGCTGTTCTAGTTCTCATCGAGAACGAGCGCGAAGTTCCGCAGATCCAAGGGGACCACGACGGATCATCCACACCGAAA
>JADFPW010000211.1 GCA_022562105.1 Planctomycetota bacterium | reverse complement strand
GGTGTGCATGAATTCGCGAAGCACTTGTATCGCCTCCTCCTGTCGACCCATGGGGAACAGGTATTGGGCCAGGCGGATGTGTATGCTCGTGTTGTCCGGGTAGAATCGCATGAGATCGCGGAGCACCTTGAGTGCGTTGTCACGCCGGCCGAGTTGGAACAACTGGCGAGCCAGTCGAAGGCGCACCTTGGAGGAGTAGTTGAAGCTCTCCACCTTGGTAATGAGGGAATCTTGTAGAAACACCTCCGGCGACTTCTTCCACAACTCGTAGTGTTGCTCGGCTTCTTCCATGCGGCCGGCGGATCGGTACAGCTCGCCCAGGGCGAAGTGAGCCGGGGCGTAGTGAGCAATCTCGGTGGACTGGGTGAGACGCTCGATGGCCTCTTCGGTCTTGCCTTGACGAGCCAGGACGGAACCCAAATCGGCATGGGCTTGATAGGACGTCGGATCGCGCTGCACGGCGGTGGTCAAGACGGAAAACGCGTCGTCCAATCGGCCTTGACGGGTGTAGAGAACGCCGAGTTCGATGAGCAACGGCGGATAGTCATTGCTCATGGCTCTTGCGTTCTCGAACGTCTGCACGGCCATCTCGGGTCGGCCTCGTATGGTCTGAATCTTTCCCCGGTAGTACTGCCAGTCGAACTTGTTCGGGGCCAGCTCTGCGGCACGGGCATAGCAGATCTCGGCGGCGTCCAACATCGCATAGGTGTGGAAGAACATGGCCAGCATGCCGATCGCTTCCGGATCGTCCGGAGCGGCGACGGCCTGGTTGCGAATGCGGGTGATCTCCCGGCGGACGACCGGCTCGAAGGTGGAAATGTCCGGCTGGGGAATGACGAATGAAGGGGGCGTCGGTGCGGCTTCGCTCGAAGGCGGGGATTCGCCGGCGGGCGGTTGCCCACTATCACCCGGACGACAGGAC
This sequence comes from Planctomycetota bacterium, assembly GCA_022562105.1. GTDB lineage: Bacteria > Planctomycetota > Phycisphaerae > UBA1845 > UBA1845 > JADFPW01. Next base: position 6,995 of record JADFPW010000211.1, on the reverse strand, counting down.
AACACCGCACCCATCACCACGATCCCAGCCAGCCAGGCGCACGACCTGACGGAAAGGACTCGTTGGAGTGCGGGCATCTGACCGCGGGCGGTTGGCGCGATGGTCGTAGCGCTGGCTGTGTGTTTTGCGCACATGGTCACGGCTGGGCGTTGGTGTCGCCCTGACCCTCCGTCAGTTCCGTCTGACGATCGATAGGCACGGACGTCCACGCTTCGCTGATCCCGGTTGGCCACTTGACGGTCACCCGGGCTACCTGGTCATGGTCGCCCAATCCGAAATACACGCGTGGATCGTTCGCGCTGCAATAGCTTCCGTCCCGGGCCACTCGTCGTTGCAAGACGACGCCGTCGGACCGTTCGAGCTGGACGACGGCGCCCAAGGCGTCGCGATTGCTCGTGGATCCGATGAGGTGGAGTGCGACCCAATGGGCATTTTGACCGATTTCATTGCGCAGCAGTTGAAGGGGCCCATTATTGTTGGATATCAACAGATCCATATCCCCGTCGTTGTCGATGTCGCCCATGGCTGTCCCGCGACCGACGTCGAAATCGAGCACCGGGCTGTCCGGGCGCACGTTCACCAGCTCGAATGTGTTTCCGTTGTTGCGAAAGAGCTGGTTCTCGAGTGCGTAAGGGAATGGTTGCCCCAGTTGGCTTTCCACAGTCAATACTGCTCCGTTGACTACGAAGATGTCCTGCCAACCGTCGTTGTCGTAGTCAATGGCCGCGGCGCCGAATCCGGTCATGGGTTGACTCGCAAAACCCAGCCCCGACACGTACGATCGGTCCTCGAACATCGCCTGACCGTCATTGGAATACAGTGTATTGGATTCGTCCAGGAAATGCGATATGAACAGGTCGGTATCGCCGTCTCGGTCGAAGTCCTCAGCCAGTACGCCCATCCCCCCTTCCACTTTTCCTTCACGACTGAGTGCGGCGCCGGCCAGCAGGGCTCGGTCCACAAACGTGCCGTCGCCCTGGTTGATCCAGAGCTGGTTGGCTGACTCGTCGTTGGCGACGTACAGGTCGATGAGGTCGTCTCCGTTGAAATCCGCACACACCACGCCCAGCCCCCGACCGAACGACCCGTTCAACCCACTGGATTCGGTTACGTTCTCGAAGGTTCCATCACCTCGATTGTGGAACAACGAATCCGGGGCCGGCGGGAAGTCAGACGGCACGCAATAATCTGGGGCGCCGGTATGGAATGAGATACAGACCTTGTTGGTGTTCGGGTTGTATACCACATAATTGGTCAGTACCAGATCGAGAAACCCATCCCGATCGTAGTCCACAAAGGCTGCACTCGTACTCCACCTCGGATCGTCAGTCGCCGACGGCGATGTAACGTCCGTAAACGTGCCGTCCCCGTTGTTGTGGTAGAGGGCGTTCGAGCCGAAATTGGTGACGTAAACGTCGGGGAACCCGTCGTTGTCATAGTCTCCCACCGCACACCCCATCCCGTATCCCGTATCGGCCAGGCCGCTGCCTTCGGTGACATCCGTGAAACGGATTTTCGGCTTTCCCTGCTCGTCGGGTGCGGTATCGTTTCGGTAGAGGCGGTTGACCGGCGGTCCGGTATCGCGTGGCCGGGTGATCGGCGTGCCCGGAGCCATCCACGCTCCCTGGATGACGTAGACGTCGAGATCGCCGTCCTGATCGTAGTCCAGTAGCGCGCAACCGGCGCCCATGATCTCGGGGAACCGGCGGTCTCCGGTCGCTCCGTTGAAGTGCAGGAAGTCCAGCCCGACCTCGGCGGTGATGTCGGTGAAGATGGGAGGGGTTACTTCCGGCACCGTTCGCGGCGTGGAGTCCGCGTGGTCGGGCGGAGTTGGGTTATCCTCGACCGGCGGGCGCTCTCGACATCCCGTCGCGACCAGCAGTGCGAGCAGCAACAGAGTTGGTGCAATCGCGAAGGGCAGGTCGGCCCCGGCCGGTGGTTTTCGATCACTCGTCATCGAGTACCTCGTCACGCAAGCGAGCGCAAAACTCGTTGTGCAGTGCCTTGGTAAGCGGTCCGGGAGTGCCGAGCCCGATGGGCCGGTCGTCCACACGACAGACGGCCGCGATGTCGAGCGTCGTGCTGCAAAGGAACACTTCGTCGGCTTTCCGAAGTTCGTCGCGCATGATCGACTCTTCGCGGGCGGGCAGGCCGATTCTACCGGCGCATTCGAGCACGTAGCTGCGGGTGACGCCGTGCAGAATGTGGTCCGACTTCGGCGGGGTTCGCAGTTGCCCCTGGTGGGCGACGAACACGTTGGCCGCCGTGGCCTCGCGCACCTCTCCGTCCGGGGCGACGAAGATCGCGTCGTCGTAGCCGGCGTCCAGCGCTTCGGTCTTGGCCATCACGTTGGGCAATAGGGCGGTGGACTTGACAGCGCATCGCGCCCAACGGATGTCCTCGGTCGTGCAGACACTCAACCCACGGGCTTGAAGCTCGCGTTCCAGCGGCTTTCGCTCAGTAAACGTAGCTACCACCGTCGGTGGGCCTGGATCGGTCGCTACCTGAGCGCGGGGGCACGTTCCACGGGTCACCTGCACATAGACAAGCGTCGACTCGAAGCCGGCTCGGCGGATTCCTTCGCGAATCATCACCTCGAAGTCCTCGCTGCAATGCTCGATCGGCAGGCGAATCCCTTCCAGGCTTCGCTTCAGGCGTTCCAGGTGCTCGGCGAGTCGAAAGATGCGTTCCCCGAACGCGACCACCACCTCGTAGACCCCGTCGGCAAATTGAAAGCCCCGGTCCTGAATCGACACGGTGGCTTCGGACAGCTTGCAAAACGTTCCATTGACGTAGGCTAACTCCGGCATTGTGTTGGCGGTCCTTCCACGCGTGGCGATTGACGGCTCCCTCGAGTCCGGCACTGTAGCAGGTCGTTGGCCTGAACGGAATCGCCGATGAATTCGACGGCTCGATGTTGTGGACCCGATGCATCCACCTGCCATCCCGTTCGGCGAGCATGGTGGTCTCAGGTGCTTCTGCTTGGAGCGAAGTGCGGGGCAGGTGGGGGCGTTACTCGCTTGTGCCGATATCCAGGGTGAATACGAACCCGACCAAGTCGTTTTCTTCGCTTTCGTGGTGTTCAACCACGTTTAGCAAATCGCCGATTCGCCGGCAGCAGTCGTGGGCGACCAGTTGGTCGTCGTTGGTCAGACCGGTCAGCGAGCGGTTCAGGTTGTCGATCAGTTGGATCAGCTCCTGATGTTCGTGGGCCAGGCGCTGGACGCGCGGGGCCAGGGTGGGTCGCCGTTCCAGCACCTCTCTCAGGTAGCCCTTGTCTTCCTCCAACGCGATGTGGCGCAGCATATGGGCGCGGAAGTGTTCGAAGTGGTTGCGGATCTGGGTGATCCAGGGTTCCAGTCCGGTCCGCGGAACGACGGCGATGCACTCACGAAGTCGATCGGACAGCACGATGACTTGTTCATGTTCGGCCTGGAGCCATTCGGCGATCGATTGTTCGGCCATGCGCCCACCTCCAATCTCCGGCCCTTCATTTCATCATAAACGCGTGCAGTTGTCCACCCATGGGGCATCCGACGGTAGTGCAACGGCTGCCGGACGAACCGTTTGGTCCTCGCCGTCCATTGAAGCCTTTCCGGGGGGGGGCTGGCGAAGCACCAGCAAAGGATCCCGGCCAGCCCGTTGACCCAATGGCTAGACAGCAGTCGTCCGAGCCCCAATCCCCGCACGAGGATTATTCCACGCAGTCCGGATTGGTCTCGCTGCAGTCCGCGCAGCCGAGCTGCTCGACGAACTCGACGCAGACCGAATCCCAGGTCACAGTGCAGCAGAAGTCATCAAAGTCGCAGACGCACTGCTCAACGCCGCCGTCGTCGGGCACACCACAAACAGCATCACAACCCGGAGCGAGGTGGACCTCACAACAGTCCGCCGTGGGAGGCGCCCCACACTGTGGGCCGCAGTAGGTGCCACCGGGGCAGACGCCGCATTCATCCGGCGGACCGCCACCGATGGGGCACCTGACCGGCTCGTTGCACACGCTAAAACGGGCCAGGATGTAACCAGAGTCCAACGGATCGATGAGCCCGTCACAGTTTACGTCGTACGGGCAGTTGGCCGGTTCCGATGCGTCCAGGCCGAACCGAGAGAGAATAGCACCCATGTCCAGCGGATCGACATAACCGTCGCCATTGACATCGCCGTCGCAAAGGGCCGGCGAATCACAACAGAGGGGCTGGCAATGCGGGGGGGCTTCTAACGAAACCCACGCACAGCCACCCAACGTTCCTCCGGGATTGCAATCGTCACCATGGGCGAAGTTATCCAAGTCGGACCAGTCGCCGCAGTTGCCGCTACCTACGACGTTGCTGTATCCGTGGCCCGGGCCGTCCATGGCGCAATCGAACGCAATGTCGAACGCGAGGCTGTCCCGGAACACCGCCACAACCCAGACGATGGGAGGCGGGTCAACGATGGAGTCGCTGACACAGTAGTAGGTAACCGCACCGCCGACCGCCCCTTGGATACAACCACACTCGTTCCACAAGACGTTGTTCACATCCGGGTTTCCGCCGCAATCGCCCATCAGGTAGAGGTCGCCTTCACCGGTGTTGGTGTTGTGGATGATCTTGATGAACCCGATCGTTGCTCCTTCGGTACGGACCGGATACGCCAGCGACACCCATAGTCCATCCCCACACTCCTGGAAGCCCGAGTCAATGCTGACCTGCATGTTGTTGACCAGCGGGATGCACGTCGGATCACCTGCGTAGAACTCTTCATGACCACGCGGCAGAAGGGGAACAACCTGCAACCCCGGCCCGGTGCTCAGATCCGGCCGACCGGCTGTAGGAGCGCTATCATCGGCAAGCGCTTGACTCGAGGTACAAGGCAGACCGCCGGTCAACAGGATGGCAGCACCCAATCCCAAGATTCGGCTAGCCATCGTTCGATCCTCCCTCCGATTGCCAACTCAATTCCAACGAGCCGTTCAACGTCGAGATGCAGTCCAAGAGGATACCACGTTCGGGTGCGCCGATACAATGAGGCGCCGTTGGTGCAAGTTTGACGCTCACTACCTCGCTGCGCTCGATTTTGAGACAGATAATCCTGGACAGAATCGGCGGGTGGCTCACAGCCCGTTGAAGAACGTAATCACGACCGATTCGCGGGCCGGACACCCTCGCCCCGGGCACCCAGCCGCGTTGCTTCGGCCGGCGAGCCGCTCCCGGCGCGCCGGGACTACTTCTTCAACGGGCTGCTAGATTGGCAAGTGTATCGCGGGGACGTCGGCGCCGCACAGTGCCAATGGGCATTCATTCCAATACCGCGCGTTCCTGGGATTTGCCGTAGAATGCCGGCCATGGTTTCCAGGCTTCATAGTGTGGCGTTTCACGGGATCGATGCTCGGCTGACGGATGTCGAGGTGGACGTGGCCCGGCGTGGGTTTGCCGGGACCATCATCGTGGGTCTGCCGGACGCCGCGGTCAAAGAGAGCATCGAGCGCGTGCGCAGCGCGATGCAGAACTCGGGATACAGCTTTCCGCGCTACAAGACGGTCATCAACCTCGCCCCGGCTGATCTACGCAAGGAAGGCCCGGCGTTCGACTTGCCGATCGCCCTGGGTATTCTTCTGGCAGCAGGTGACGTCATCGGCCAGGACGTCGGCGAATACCTGATCACCGGTGAGCTGGCTCTGGACGGGCGGATCCGTCCGGTGCGCGGTTGTCTTTCGGCCGCCATCCTGGCCAAGGAGCGCGGCTTGAAAGGCATCATCCTGCCGCGAGAAAACGGCGAAGAGGCCGCGGTGGTTGATGCAATCGATGTTATTCCAGTTACCTGCCTCACCGACGCCGTCGGGTTTCTGACCGGACAACTACCCATCGATCCGGTTCAGGTAGATCTCGACGAGTTGTTTGCCGAGTCGGCGACGTACGACACCGATTTCGCGGAGGTTCGCGGCCAGGAGCACGTGAAGCGTGCCCTGGTGGTGGCGGCGGCGGGCGGGCACAACGTGATCATGATCGGTCCGCCGGGGTCGGGCAAGACCATGCTGGCCAAGCGATTGCCGACCATCCTGCCGCCGCTCACCCTGGCCGAATCGCTGGAGACGACGCGCATCCACTCGATTTCGGGCGAGCTGGCCGCGGGAAAGGCACTACTGGCGACGCGACCCATCCGGAGTCCGCATCACAATGCCAGTACGGCTGCCCTGGTCGGCGGCGGAGCGATCCCCAAGGCAGGCGAAGTATCACTCGGACATCATGGCGTGTTGTTTCTGGATGAGTTCCCCGAGTTCAGCCGGAGTTCGCTCGAGGCCCTGCGTCAACCGCTCGAGGATGGCGAGGTGACCGTCGCCCGGGCCATGGCCACGGTGAAGTTTCCGGCCAGCTTCATGCTGGTCTGCGCCATGAATCCCTGCCCCTGTGGGTACTTCACCGACCCGCGCCGGCCGTGCAAATGCAGCGGTCCGCAGATCGACAAATACCTGGGCCGCATCAGTGGACCGCTGGTGGATCGGATCGACATTCACGTCGAGGTGCCTTCCGTGCGATACTCCGAACTGCGCGGTGAGGGCGACGGTTTGGCGTCGGCGTCGATGCGCGATCAGGTTCTCGCCGCCCGCGAGCGACAGCTCGACCGGTTCGGCCGCGATAAGCCGATGACCAACGCCCGCATGAGTTCCAAGGTCTTGCGTAACGTTTGCAAGCTCGACGCTGCGGGCGAAACGATCCTCAAGCAGGCGATGACCGAGCTGGGACTCAGTGCCCGGGCCCACGACAAGCTCCTGCGCATCAGCCGAACGATCGCGGATCTGGTCGGCGTCGAGGACATCCACGCCGACCATCTCTGCGAAGCCGTTCACTATCGTCGACTCGACCGGCAGCTTTAGCCAAACCGCGGATCAACGAGCTCAAGCGTCGCTGAGCCGAACAATGGAAGGTCAAGAGATGAGAAGTTCAATTGGAACAGGTCTTGCTCCCGTAAAGTCATCCTGACACCCTTTACGACCCAGCATCATTAGCATCATTCCA
>JADFPW010000210.1 GCA_022562105.1 Planctomycetota bacterium | reverse complement strand
GCAGTTCCTGTTGCTCTTCTTTCCGTTTGCCCAAGGCCATGATCCATCCTCATCCGTGACAGGCCAAATGTTCCAATCCATCGGCCCTCAGTATACCATGCGTGTCAAGGACTTTTTCAACGGGCTGCTATGGGTGTTCGGGCCCCACCATGTTTCCAACAGAAGTTGGACGGCGACACGTCGGCCAGCTTGAGCCGGTTCTCGGCAAGGGTGGTGAGCTATGGCACAACCGGCCACGCAACGGGAAATCCTCTGCAATCTGTTCAAGAGCACGAACCCGCTACGTACCGACGTGCTGGAGACTCGCCGGCTCACGTCTCCGCGGCGGCCGCCGAACAACGACGCTCGCCACATCGTTCTGAGCTCGCCGGGGCTCTCCTACCTCCCGGGCCAAAGCATAGGGGTCCTTCCGGAGGGTTTCGACGCCCGCAGCGGCAAGCCGCAACAGTTGCGCCTCTATTCAGTGTCGTCAGCAACCAAGGGAGACTACGGGGATTCGAAAACCGTGTCTACTGTCGTCGTTCGTCATTTCTGGGACAACGAGGAGACCGGAGAGACGAGTATCCCAGGGGTCTGCTCGAATTATCTGTGCGACTGCGAGGTGGGAGATCGCTTCCAGATCACCGGACCGGTCGGCAAGCGATTCGTTCTGCCGGCAGACTTTCACCAACGAGACTTGATCTTTGTTGCCACCGGGACCGGCATCGCCCCCTATCGGGGAATGCTCGAGGACATGTTCGCTCAAGGCTACGAGGGCAAGGTCTTTCTCATATTTGGAGTGCAATACGCGGATACGATACTGTACGACGACGAGTTTCAGTCGTATCAGGACCGGCCTAACTTCCGATACATCACCGCCTTGAGTCGGGAAGGCGAAAGGAACCCGTTTCCCGATGACGTGCCGACGCCCCGCGAGAAGATGTACGTCCAGGTCCGAATCTGGCAGCACCGGGAGGAAATCGGCCCCTCGCTGGAGAAGCCGGATACCCTCGTTTACCAGTGCGGGCTCAAGGGCATGGAGAAGGGCGTTTTCCAGGTCATCGACAAGATTGGAACCGAGATGGCAGAACCGGACCTGTCGCTGCGGATGAAGGCTGAGGGTCGGATGTTGCTGGAGGTTTACTGATGCTCAGGATTCAGCATATCCTGGACAAGAAGAACGACGACGTAGCCACCATTGGGCCAAACGCCACTGTACTCGACGCCGCCAGGTTAATGAACCAGCAGCATATTGGAGCATTGCCCGTCACCCGTCGCGACAAGATTGTCGGCATTCTCACCGAGCGTGACATACTCAATCGGGTTGTGGCCGTAGAACATTCCCCGGCCGAGACGATAATCAAAGATGTCATGACCACGCCGGTCGCCTGTTGCCGGCGCGACACCCAGGAGCCCGAATGCCGTGCGGTAATGCGGAAGAAGAGAATCCGACATCTCCCGGTCGTCGAGGATGGTCACCTCGTGGGAATGATCTCTATTGGCGACATCATCGAAGACGACAATGCCGAGAAGGACGAAACGATTCACTACCTGCACGAATACCTCTACGGAAACTATCACTGACACCGCGGGCCAAGAAGGTCAGTCGCGTGATCTCGGCGGGTGTGTGCCGACCCCGTGGATCCTCGAGCCGGGACACGGTCGGCTGGCTGGCAGCGCCGGACCGGGATCCAGCCCTGCCCCCCTACGTCAGCTTCCGGGCATGGCCGCTACGGCGCAAACAAGGAAGTCGAGTCTCCAATTGGATCACCCTCCGCGGCTACTTGGTGCTGGCGATTCGCACCTTGGGAGGTTCAGCATGACGAGCCATGATTCCGACGCAGCCATCGAGGCGCTGACCCGTCGCAGACGGGCCGACACCCTGCCAGCGAGTCCTAGCGGGTGCCTTCATAGAGGTATTCGTACATGTACTCGATCGTTTTCTGCTGCTCCCCGTGTTCCATGGCCAGGATGTCCCCGCTGGAGACCATGCCCAGAAGCTTGTTATCCTTCACCACCGGTAGATGACGAATCCGCTTGCGGGTCATCACGCCGCGGCATTCAGCCAGCTTCGTCGTCGGCCGACAATAGGCTACCGGCGTCGACATCACGTCCTTTATGATGACCTCCATCGGGTCACGATGCCGGGCGACCACTCGATTGAGAACGTCCCGTTCGGTAAAGATTCCCACGATCGTATCGCCGCGAACGACGACCAGCGAGCCGATGTGTCGGTCGCTCATGATCTTCGCGGCGTCCATGACCGTCGCCTCTTCAGCGATGGTGGCCACGGCGGGCTTGTTGGCCAATATGTCTTGTGCGGTAGGCATCCGGAGTCTCTCCTGACGTTGTCATGCTCGACGATAGGATTTCCCGTTAGCTGCTACCCCGGAATCGATCATACTCCCATAGCGGCTCCGCTGGCAACAATCGCCAGCGATCAGGCCGGAGCGCCTGCTCGCCACGCTGAGGGCTCTCTCGGGAAATCGGCGCTAACTCGGCCGACACCACGCCACTCCCTCTTGGCTTCCGCACCCAACCACGACGGACGTGATGGAACTGCCGGATCCGGCTGAGGCTCCGACCCCTCGCCTTTCACAGCAGCGACATGGCCACTACCGCAGCCTGCACAGGCGCGGGAAGTGTTGGCCGGGCCTCGAAAGGCCGGTGAGTCGTGGATCACCAGGCGGCCCCGGTTTCGAGTCCCGGGTTCGAGCCGAAAACGGGTGGCCTCCACCGGCAGCGGGGTCTGTCGGACCCATGGATTGCGATCCATGGGCTTGGGGTGGTTTTCATTGACCATTCAAGCATCGACAATCCAGACGGCGGCGCTACGAGTCCTGGTCGACCAGGACGATCCCGCCCAGCGCCGGAACTGGCACGGTGACACTTGCGTCGCCGTGCACCACCCCATCGCCACGATCCCCAAACACAGTTCGCCATGATCGTGGCGAGCCGGTGGGCAGGGGCACTCGAACCGGGCGGGCAGTTTCGGAGGCGTTGAGGAGCACCAGCACTCGTTCCGTATCGCTTGTCCGCAGGAACGCCCAGACGTCGAGTTCGTCGTCGGCCAAGAGCGTTTGGAACGTTCCCGTGCGCAGGGCGGGGTGAGCGTGGCGCAGGGCGATGGCCCGTTTGTAGAAGTCCAGATGATCCTCGGAGACGACGTTCTCCTCGGGCTTCTCGTAGGGATCGAGGTCGGACCAGAGCATGGGCTTGCGATTGGTCGGGTCGTCCGCTCCCCACATGCCGACCTCGTCGCCGTAGTAGATCATGGGAGCGCCCACGTAGGTCATTTGCAACAAGGCGACCAAACGGGCACGACGATACGCCTCCGGCGACGGCTTGGAGTTGTCGTAGTTCGGGTTGTCGTCCTGCGGCCGATTCATCCGGTCGTAGTCGCGATCCGGATTCAGGGCCATGGACACCAGGCGATCGGTGTCGTGACTGTCAACCAGGTTCTGCATGACATAGGTCGCGGCCGATGGATAGGCCATGCGCAGGTCAGCCAGCCGTCGATCCACTTCCGAAGCGGTGATCTTGCGATCCCGATGGCAAATCCACGCGATCGCGGCCTGGGCGAACTGGTAGTTCATCACCGCGTCGAAATGACGACCGTCCAGCCATTGATCGGCCCGGTCCCAGATTTCGCCTGAAATATAGGCGTCCGCGTTGATGGACTTGACCAGGTCGTGCCACTCGGCCCAGAACGGGGCGGGTATCTCGTTGGGGACGTCGAGTCGCCACCCGTCGATCCCGTCGCTGGGATCGCCGTCGCCGTTGGGGTCCATCCATCGCCGGGTCACCGCGAAGACATGTTGCTTGACCGATTCACTGGCTAACCCGTCACCGCTCTTCTTGAACACCGGCAGATCACTGTAGCCTGCCCAACCGTTGTAGCGGAACGGATCCCAGGAGGTGACGTCAAACCAATCGGCAAAACGCGACTTCTTGCCGTTCTTCTGCACATCCTGGAACGCGGGATGGGCGGTGCCGACATGGTTGAACACCCCGTCGATAATGACCCGAAAGCCCATCGCGTGGGCCTGCTCGAGAAACTGCAGGAAACGCCGATCCGAATCGGTCCATTTCCACGTCGTCGGATCGAGCAGGTCTTCGCTAGCGGCGACCGCTGCGTAGTCGCCCTTGGTGCCGAAATGGTCGTCGATGTGCAGGAAGTTGGTGGCGTTGTACTTGTGATGACTCTCGGCCTTGAACACCGGGTTGAGGTAGATGGCGTTGATGCCCAGGTCTTTCAGGTAGGGCAGCTTCTCCTGCAGTCCGGCCAGATCGCCGCCGTAGTAGCGCTTGAAGACATACCCGCCGTAGAACGTTGCACCGTCCTTACCTTCAAACGGCGAGGGGGTGAACCACTCGCTGGTCCAGGGACGGACCGGCTGCGGATCGTTGGCTGGATCGCCGTTGCGGAACCGGTCCACCATGATCTGGTACCACACCGCGTGTTTGGCCCACTCCGGGGTCTTCATGATTTGAGCACTGCTTGATGCTGCCCGGTACGTCTCGAGGTCACTCACACCCATGCTTCCATCCGCCAGTATAAAGGTGTATTCGACAGCGCCGCTAGGGGCGGCGCCAGCCTTCGATTGCCCCTGCGGTAGCCTAATCTGCGTCTCGTAAATCGAAAAGAGCGGCCCCTCGCTGACCACGTACATCGGCACTACGGGGCCGCCACGAATCGCGACGCTGACCCGTTCGACGTCATGCGAAAGCGTGCGGTATCGCAGGAGCAGCCGATCCGCACTCAGCCATTGACGGTATAGCGAGCCGTCCGGCTTGTGTTCCAGCCCGAGCGGTTCAATCCGCCCGTCGCCGGTTGAGGCTGTGGACTCGCTCATCCGGGCGAGTCGGCCCAGCTTCAATACGGAGTTGTAGCCCGTGAAGCCATCCGGTACGCGATCCGGGTTTTGCGGATCGGAGATCCAGTTGCTCCCGTCGAGCACGAACTTGTAGTGGTGTGTACCGGCCTCGATCGGCACCCGAATCGCAAATACCCCGTCGCCATCCGGATCGGCGAGCGAGTGCGTGTTGGCATTCCACCCGTTGAAACTCCCAGCCAGATTCACACGGGACTCGCCGGCAGGTCGGTAGCGAAACGTGCATAACCACAACCCCCCGTCGCCCGGTTCGGCGGTGACCGACTTAGGCAGGGGTCCGGGATCGCTGGTCATCGGCCGCTCGATCGGGGGGGCGGGCGGCCAGGGGTCGGCACCTAGCTGCCCTTGGACGATTGCACATGGAATGAGCAATGCAGCTAAGCATGGAATGATTGATCCAGCGAGAATGGTCGCTTTGTTCCTCGCTTGACGCCCCCCCCGCTCTCGCCCGAACGTGGCGAGCTCTCGCCCCGGCGGGGCGACGGACGGTAGCCACGGGTGCAGCGGCGTGGCCGCGAAGCGGCCCGACGCGGAACCCGTGGAAAACCGGTCCATCACCCTCTTTTCGCCCCGGAGGGGCGAAGGACTCGGGCGTTGCGTTGACAAGTGCGCGACACGCGGAGCACGCCCGAATATGCTTCTTGGAATTTCGTTTGCGCCGTGAAGTTTCCTCCGCCCCTCCGGGGCGGGATGGTTGAGGTGCGCATGAGTCCACGGGTTGCGCTCCGCCCGCCTTACGGCGGGCAACGCTCCACCCGTGGCTACACTCCGCCGCCCCTCCGGGGCGAATGCCTCCGGGGCGAACGTCGCCAGCGCGAATGCCTCCGGGGCGAATGTCTGGAATCGTAACATGGGGGCAATTATACTGCCGTCGCTCCGGTCCGCGAGCGGCTCACGCGAGTCGCGGCACAGGAACCGGCGGCACAGAAGGTGATCGCGAGGCTGGATTGGCAGACCACGCTGGGGAGAAGATAGCCCGTTTCGGTCGAATCACGTTCGGCGTGGCGGCCGGTCTCGTGGTTCTATGGGCCTTCGCCTGGGTGGGCACACGCCCGCTACGTCGTCCCGCTCGCGAGACCGCCGACACCCAACTCACCATTGTGCATTGGGGCGACGACCGCGAGGACGGCATCGTCGCCGGGCTGATCGAGGATTTCGAGAAGACCCACCCGGACATCAGTGTGCTGCGGATCAACCCCGGGGCGTCGGGGGCGGTGACCACCAAAATCCAAACCATGATCGCGTCGGGCGATCCGCCGGACGTGTTCTACGTGGGTTACGAGCGCATCGCCGGGTGGGCAGCCATGGGCTTGCTGGCCCCCCTCGAGCCGTTCATCGAGAACGATCTGCAAAACGGCGACCCGGACGCCATCTCGCTGGACAACTTCTACTCCAACGTGGTCGATTGCTACCGGTTTGACGGCACCGCAGTCGGTAAGGGAACGCTGTACGGCATCCCCAAGGACTTCACCACGGTCGGGTTCTACTACAACAAGGATCTATTCCGCCGGGCGGGCGTCGCCGAGCCGAATCTCGACGGATGGACCTGGGACGAGTTCATCCACGCCGCCCGCAAGATCGGCGAGCTACCCGGCTGCTACGGGGCCGACTTCGTCACCTGGGAGGCCATGATTCGCGTCTACGGCTGGTCGCAGGGGGCGTACTTCACGCGCGACGGCTTTCGCACGTTCGACTTCCAGGATCCCGTCCTTCACGACGCCCTGAACCGACTCCGTTCGTGGTTCTTCGAGGATAGCCGGGCCCTGGCCAGCGCAAAGACTCAACTCGAAACCGGCGAGGATCCGTTTCTATCCGGCCGCGTTGGATTGGCCGGTCCGTTCGGGCGATGGAAGGTGCCGGTCTACCGGCTGATCAGCGACTTCGATTGGGACTTCGCCCCCCTGCCCCATGGTAAGGGTCATGCGCCGGCCAACGGGATATTCACCGTGGCCTGGGCGATGTCCAGCGACACCAAACATCCCGACGAAGCGTGGAAGCTGATCCGCTACCTCTGTGGCGAGCCGGGCCAGCGGACCATCTCCGAACTCGGATTGGCCATTCCCACGATGATCAGCGTGGCCCAGAGCGATTCGTTCATTCAGCCCGACATCAAGCCGTTCAATGACCACGTCTTTCTGCGGTCCATCCCCCACGCCCGGGCTATCGATTGGCCGGCCGATCCGAAATACCTGCACCAGCTTCGTGTGCGTATGGAGGAGGTCTTCAAGAGTGGGACCAGTACGGTGGCTGAAGCGCTGGACAACGTCCAGCGCGACTGGCAAGCCAATCGCGATGCCACCGTCATGCGCGACACCTATCCGCGTATGCCGTGGCCGGCGATCGTGATGGGCATCTTGATCGCATTGGCCCTTGGTATCGGCGTCTTCGGGGTGCTGTGGTGGATTCGCCGCCCGTCGCGCATGGCGTTGGGTGAGGAACTCGCCGGCATGGGCATGGTCAGTCCATGGGTGATCGGGTTCGTCGCTTTCACCGCGTTTCCCGTGGTGCTGTCGTTGCTGCTGGCGTTCACTCGATGGAGCGGGATGGCCACGCTGAGCTACGCCGAATGGGTAGGGCTGGACAACTTTCGCCAGCTAACCCACGACGCCGGTTTCATCGCCTCACTGCGTGTCACCGTATTCTACGCCGTGTTGGCTGTTCCGTTGGGTCAGCTTGTCGCCCTCGGCGCTGCCATGCTGATGAACAACGAAATACCGGGTATCAGCATTTTTCGGGCAGCCTGGTACTTGCCGAGCGTATTGGCCGGCGTGGCCATCGCCATCCTGTGGCGTTGGGTGTTTCATCACGAATACGGCATGCTAAACGTCTTCCTGAGCCCAGTGCTTGATCTGTTTGGGTACCAGGCTCCGCGTTGGTTCGAGCGCGACGCCCAGACCTGGGGCGTACCCGCGTTCGTCATCATGAGCTTCTGGACCGTGGGCGGCAGCATGATGATCTACCTGGCCGGCTTGAAGGGCATCCCCAAGGACTTGTACGAAGCCTCCTCGATCGACGGTGCCCGATGGGCCGGCCGACTGCGCAAC
>JADFPW010000209.1 GCA_022562105.1 Planctomycetota bacterium | reverse complement strand
TCGCGGGTTCTGTCCCCTGAGCTTCGATTAGCGATTCGTCGATCCCAGCTCAGGCAAGCAGTAGCGGCTGAACTCTTAGAAGAGCAGGGCACAATACCCCGGGACGTTCTCGTGTCGGAGCAGATTACTGGCGACATCGATGTGGCCGCGAGGAATCACCGCGAGAGGATTGCCATCTCGATAGAAGAACAACGACGCTGGCGAGACCCTAATGCTGCTCTGAGTCACTGGATTCAGGCCATCGAGGCTCTCGGATGCCTCGTATTCCAAGCCAGTGGCATTGAGGTGCGGGAAATGCGCGGCATTTCATTCCATCATCCATACGCACCTGCCATACTCCTGAACACGGCTGACGCCCCTCGTGGTCGAATATTCACGCTCCTTCATGAGTACAGCCATTTGATTCTTGGCGCGGGTGGACTCTGCGACTACTCGGAACCGATCAACGCCAGATCGGCGACCGCTAAGACAGAAGTATTCTGCAACAAGTTCGCCGCATCAGTTCTTCTGCCTGCGGACGACTTGGGAGAACACGCAATCGTGCGTGCTCATGTGCGGCGCAGGCGATGGAACGACGAGGAGCTATCGAAGCTGTCCGTTGATTATAGCGTGAGCTCCGAGGCGATATTGCGCAGACTCGTAGGTCTTGAACTCGCTTCACTAGAGGACTACGAAGACAGGCGTGGCGGGTTTATCGGTGCGACTCCAAAGTACCACCAGAAGGGGAAGGCGAATTCAGGTGGCCTACCATGGCATAAGCGCGTAGTGAAGGCAAATGGAAAACGATTTACTCGCCTGGTTCTTTCCAGTTACGATGAAGAATTCATCACCGGGAGTGATCTGGCAGAGTACCTTGGGACCGATCTCAAACACTTACCGGCGATTGAACGAGAAGTCTCGTAGTGGCCGGAGAAACAGCAATAGCGCACCCGAAGTTCTCTCTCGACACAAGCGCCTTTATCGACGCGTGGGAGCGATTCTACGCACCGGACGTGTTTCCCGTCGTTTGGAAGCGCATGGACGAGCTAGACGATGCCGGGGAAATCGTCGCCTCGATCGAAGTAATGAGCGAGATGGAGAAGAAATCGGAAGGCGTCGTCACATGGGGAAAGAACCACAAGAGTTGCTTTATCGAGACAAGCAACGAAATCTTGCTGGTCGTTCGGGAGATAATGGCGGCGTTTCCTGAGGGATTTGTCGATTACCGGCGTGGACGATCCGGAGCTGATCCGTTCGTTATCGCGGTTGCCCGCGTTTTTGATTGCGGAGTGGTCACAGCAGAAGGCCCTGGCAAGAAGAACACGATCAAGATCCCGGACGTCTGCAGACATTACAATATTCGCTGTGTGGGAATCCTGGAGATGTTTCGGCAACTGCAAGTCGAGTTTCGGTGACCTGCGGTCAACGCGTGCGAGCACATGCCATGGCAGATGAGATTCTAACGGAACGGGACGGACATGTAGGCGTCATTCGCCTCAATCGGCCTAAGCAGCTCAATGCGCTCAATTTGGCGCTGATGGAGCAGTTGGCTTGTGCGCTGGAGGCGTTTGATGCGGATGATGATATTCGCGTCATGGTGCTGGCCGGCAATGAGCGGGCGTTTGCGGCGGGGGCGGACATCAAGGACATGGCTGATGCGTCGGTCGTCGATCAGTACAAACGCAATCAGTTCGCCCGGTGGGAGCGAATCAAGCGCGTGCGCAAACCGATCGTGGCGGCGGTCAGCGGGTTCGCCCTGGGCGGCGGGTGCGAGCTGATGATGCACTGCGACGTGATCGTGGCCTCGGAAACCGCACGGATCGGTCAGCCGGAGATCAACATCGGGGTCATGCCCGGGGCGGGCGGGACGCAGCGTCTGACCCGGGCGATGGGCAAGGCGACGGCGATGGATGTCATCCTGACCGGCCGCTTTCTGACGGCGCAAGAAGCGCTGGCCGGCGGATTGGTCAGCCGGGTGGTGCCGGTGGAGCACTATTTCGAAGAGGCGATGAAGATCGCCCGCGTCATCGCGGAGAAACCACCGTTGGCCGTGCAGATGGCCAAGGAGAGCGTGCTCAAAGCCCACGAGATGTCGCTCTCGCAAGGCCTGGAGTACGAGCGGAAGCTGTTCTACATGCTCTTCGCCACCCAGGATCAGAAAGAGGGCATGCAGGCATTCATCGAGAAACGAAAGCCGGAATTCAAGGGATGTTGATATCCTGGCGCGGGACATTCAGATCAAGGGTTAAGTGCCCATCAACATCACGTTACGCGGCGATCAATGGTCCACAATGAATGGAGGGTGCGTATGGGCACCAGTGATAACTACCAAACCATTGTCGTACAGACAGATGACGGCGTATCGACGATTACGCTGAATCGTCCCGATTCGCTCAACGCGTTCAACGAGGCGATGAAGGCCGAGCTGTTGGATACGCTGAAGAAGGCGGAACGCGATGACGCGATCCGGTGTCTGGTGATCACCGGCGAGGGGCGGGCGTTCAGCTCGGGGCAGGATCTGGCTGACCTGAAAGATGTCTACGCCGGGACCGACCCGCCGGATCTGGGGCAGATGCTACGCGACGCCTACAATCCGCTGATCAAGAAGATGCGAGGCATGGACAAGCCGATCATTGCGGCTGTCAACGGCGTCGCCGCCGGGGCGGGGTGCAGCTTCGCATTTGCCTGCGATATTCGTATCGCTTCGGAAAACGCCTCGTTCATCGAATCGTTCGTTTTGGTGGGCTTGATCCCCGACTGCGGCGGCACGTTTTTCCTGCCGCGTCTGGTCGGGGTGGGCACCGCGATGGAGATGTGTATGACCGGGCGGAAGATCGCAGCCGACGAGGCTCTGCGGATGGGGCTGGTGCAACAGGTCGTGGAGCCCGAGCAGTTGATGGACGCCACCATGGAGCTGGCCCGCAAGTTGGCCTCGATGCCGACCAAGGCCATCGGGCTGACGAAGCGGCTGATCAACCAATCGTATGGGAACGATTTGGCTGCCCAACTGGAGGCGGAAGCGTTTGCCCAGACGACGGCAGCCCGGACGGACGATCATTTCGAGGGCGTTCGGGCGTTCAACGAGAAGCGTCCGCCCACGTTCACGGGGAAGTAGCATGCCCACGGTTGGAGTGATCGGAGCTGGCACCATGGGGGCTGGCATTGCCCAGGTAGCCGCCGCAAACGGTTGGTCCGTCCTGTTGATGGACGCCGACGAATCCGCAGCCCATCGAGCGATCGAGTCCATCGGGCAGCGATTCGACCGCAAGGTGGCCAAGGGCAAGCTGACCGGCGAGCAGCGGGCGGCGGTCATGGATCGCCTGCAGGTGGCCGCGGATTCATCGTCCCTGGCCGATTGCAGCCTCATCATCGAAGCGGTGATCGAAGACCTGGATGTCAAGGTGGCGGTGTTCGACGACTTGAAAGCGCAGGTCCGCGACGACTGCATCCTGGCCAGCAACACGTCGTCCCTGTCGATCGCGGAGATGGGAAAACGTCTGGGCATTGCCGAACGCTTCGTGGGCATGCACTTTTTTAATCCGGTCCCCGTCCTGCCGCTCGTGGAAATCGTCAGCGGGCCGAAGACGTCATCAGAAACCGCCGACAAAGTCGCTGAGATCGGCCGGGCGTGGGGCAAGACGGTGGTCCGCTGCAAGGACACGCCAGGGTTCATCGTCAACCGCGTGGCCCGGGGCTACTACCTCGAATCGCTACGACTGCTCGGCGAGGGGGTGGCGAGCATCGACGAGATCGACGCGACCATGAAACGCATGGGTGCGTTTCGCATGGGTCCGTTCGAGTTGATGGACCTGGTGGGCATCGACATAAACTACACGGTCTCCTGTTCGGTTTACGAGCAGATGGGACGCCCCGCCCGGCTCAAGCCTCACCCGATCCAGGCGGGCCTGTTCGAGCGAAAGCAATTCGGCCGAAAGAGCGGACGCGGTTTCTACGTATACGATGACGCCGGTTCGCTACCCGCGGTGACCACGGATCGTGCGGACGTGAACATCGCCCCGGCGGTGTGGGAAATCGTTCGTGTGTTCGCTGCCCGAGCCGCCCAGGACGCCGGGTCGCAGACCGAGCAGTACATCTTCGCGCGCGTCTTGGCGGCGATCATCAACGAAGCCTGCCTGGCCCTGGACGATGGAATTGCGACGTCCGGTGACATCGATCTGGCGATGAAGACCGGTACGAACTATCCGAAGGGGCCGATGGAGTGGGTCGATGCGATCGGGTTCAGGTTGTGTCGGACCGTGTTGGATCGGCTCAACACCGAAAGCGGGGATGGGCGATTCACCCCAGCGGCAATGCTGGGGACATAGCAATCCGGCGCCGTTTCACGCCCGGGTGGCACGGTCTGGTACTCCAGGCCGTGGTGAATGGTACAGCATTTCCACTCCCACCACGGCCTGGAGTACCAGACCGTGCCACCCATTGGGTAGGGCCGTGACAACTGCTACAATTCCCTCGAAAGCGTGCGACGGGTCACACACGTTCCAACGGAGGAGCGACGTCGGCCGAGCGACAATCTGCGAGAGGTCACCATGCGTCAGGCTGCTATCCTTTGCGCTGTTAGAACACCAATAGGCCGCTATGGCGGGGCGTTGGCTACGATCCGGCCCGACGACCTGGCGGCGTTGGTCATCCGGACCGTCGTCCAACGCACGGGCATCGATCCCGCCATCATCGAAGATGTCTACTTCGGAGCCGCCAATCAGGCCGGCGAAGACAATCGCAACGTCGCCCGGATGGCTGCGCTGTTGGCTGGACTGCCGGATAGCGTGCCGGGATGCACGGTGAATCGTCTATGCGCATCAGGGCTGGAGGCGATCAACATCGCCGCCCGGATGATCGAGTCGGGCCACGGGGATGTGTTCATCGCCGGCGGTGTCGAGAGCATGAGCCGAGCGCCGTTCGTGATGGCCAAGGGGCAGACCGCGTTCGACCGTCGCGTGGAGGTCTACGACACGACCATCGGCTGGCGGTTCACCAATCCCAAGCTCGCCAAGCTGTACTATCCCTACAGCATGGGCGAGACGGCCGAGAACGTCGCTCGCAAGTTCGAGATCAGCCGAAGCGATCAGGACGTGTTCGCGCTCAATAGTCAGCAGAAGGCCGCCAAGGCGATGGAGAGCGGCCGGTTCGACGAGGAGATCGTCGCGGTGGAAATCCCGCAGCGCAAGGGCGATCCCGTCGTCGTGCAGAAGGACGAGCATCCGCGACCCGATATGACCATGGAGAAGCTGGCCAAGCTGCGTCCGGCGTTCGCCAAGGATGCTCAGGGTACGGTGACGGCTGGGAACTCGTCGGGGATCAACGATGGGGCGGCAGCAGTCCTGCTGGCCGAGGTCGAGACGGCCAAGCGCCTGGGCATCGCCCCGTTGGCAGTGGTCGGTCATTCAGCCGCCTCCGGTGTGGATCCGGCGTGCATGGGATTGGGTCCCGTTCCAGCCACGCGGAAGGTGTTGGAGCGGTCTGGTCTGCAAATGGGCGATATCGAGATCATCGAGTTGAACGAGGCCTTTGCCGCTCAATCGCTGGCCTGCATCCACGAGCTGGGGCTGCAGGACGCCAAGGTGAATCCCAACGGTGGAGCCATCGCCTTGGGGCACCCGTTGGGTTGCACCGGTGCGCGGTTGGTGACCACGTTGGTTCACGAGATGGTCAAGACGAAGGCCAAGCGCGGATTGGCTACGCTATGCGTGGGCGTGGGGCAGGGGATGGCGACGGTGATCAAACAGCCCGGCTAGTGCATTACGTCCTATATCACCGAATAGTATGACTCGGCAGAGCGTTCGCGCTAGGTGCTGGATGCTAGCGCTCTGGAATCTGTGATTGATGGCGGTCAAGCGACGCGGATGTCGGCTGCCGGGCATGTTGCGATTCGAGTGAGAGAGCGCAATCGGGTACACTGGCGTCGCGGCGAAGTGTTCCATGGGACGATCGAATAAGGAGTGGTATCGGTGGCGAAGATCAAGTTGGACGGACATCTTTACGATCGAGTCAAGAAGGTTGCGGACACGGCTGGGTATCCTTCGCCGGATGAGTTCATCGTCCATCTGATCGAGAAGGAGCTGTCGGTGATCGAGTCGGCCGAGAGCGACGAAGAGGTTACGGAACGGCTTCGCGGACTCGGCTACATTGAGTAGCGGGGTCTGCTGCGTCGCTCAGCCCGAAGGCGCGGTTGGCGTCGAGAACGATGAGCAACCGCACTCGGGGCGCGGAATCGAACGATGGATCTGATAAACAACGTACTGCTGTGGGGCGGAGACGTTGTGGCGTCGCTGTGGCAGGGCATCAAAGACGTCCTCGGGGCCATCTTCTCGATACTGGGTGACTGGGCCGGGCCGGTGCTGTCCTGGCTGCTGGCCTTGCTGAACCCCATCTGCGCCAAGCTGGCCGATGTTTGTTACGCGGTGCTCAGCCCGCTGCCGGTGTGGGCGGGGCTGACGATCATCTCCGCCGTGACCGGAGTGCTGATGCTCGGCGTGTTCCGTTACACCTCGAATCAGACGGCCATCAAGAAAGTCAAAGACGACATCAAGGCCAACCTGCTGTGTCTGAAGCTCTACAAGGACAGCCTCGGCGTGATGTTCCGGGCCCAGGCTGGGTTGGTGTGGGCGGCGGCGCGACAGATGCGCTACATGCTGTTTCCCTTCCTGGTGATGCTCCCGCCGATGCTGCTGATGCTGGCTCAGATGGGCGTGCGTTATCAGTGGCGCCCGTTGCAGACCGGCGAGCGTATGAACATCGAGATGACACTCGCAGACGCTTTGGTGGACCCGACTGACGTGGCGCTGAAGCCCTCGGCCGGCATGATCGTGGAGGCCGGCCCCGTCGCCGGGGACAAGAAGGTGGTGTGGCGTGTCCGCGGCGGTGAGCCGGGACGCCATTTGCTCGAGTTCGTCCTGGCCGGCGCGACTGTCGAAAAGGAAATCGTGATCGGTAACGAGTTCGGCCCGGTCAGCGCCAAGCGAATGGTCGCCGGTTGGACGTCGCAGTTGTTTCACCCCATCGAAACGCTACTGGTGGCCGGTGGCGGGGTTAGCTCGATCGAGTTGTTCTACCCCGGCGGAGACTCGTGGTTCTCCGGCCCGACGTGGTGGATGCTAAGCTTCTTTGTCATTTCCATGGCCTTCGCCCTGATTTTCAAGCCACTTTTCAAGGTGACGTTCTAGGCACTGGACTGTGCCGCAGTCCACCGCCCACGGTGAGTGTGTACTCGCCGATGCCTGACTGGCACATGTACACCTACCTTGTTTGCCCGCGCACCGGCTAGTCCGCTGACGCCTGTTCCAGTCTGAGTCACATCGACGCAGGCCGGTCTGCGCCGGGTAGGCGCCGGCCCCGTTTCACCGAACGGCGCGGGTTATCCTGGATTCACACCGGACGCGCGGAGTTCGGTCGTGTCAACCTCGCCGATTAGTTCGAAGGCTCGATCGGGTTGGGTGACCCATGTTCCGGGATCGGAGATGGGATCATTGCGCTGTGCTCCTGCGCCGTCTCCATCGGGTTTTGCCCGGCTCTCGTCGGAGCTGGCGTTCGACCAGCTGAAAATCTGGTTGTTGCCGGTGTCCTTACTCACGATCTCAATCCAGTAGGTCGTGTCTGCCGCGGCGGTGAACGATGTCGCGAGATCCGCCGCGAACTCCAACTCCTCCTCGGGATCAGTGGTGCAGATGTCCACGGGCAGGTCACGCGCGAACACTTGCGTCGGAGTTACGAATCTCTCAACAAACGTGCTTCCCTCGGTCGTGTCAGGCAGGCCTCCGTTGTCGTTGTAGAACCGGACCCTGAACACGTCGTCAGCGGAATCAGCATTGCACCAAACGCCCCACCAGCGAATGCCAGTAATTACCGTCACATCGCCAAAGGCGAAGTTGTCCGCCGCGTTCCCGGTGGTGTTGAGCGACGTGTTGGCATACGGACTCGGGAGGAAGTCCGGGTTCTGCAACTGCGACCAGACTACACCGCTTGCCGTCGCGCCCACGAAGAGTTCGACGTCGCAAGTGCTGA
>JADFPW010000208.1 GCA_022562105.1 Planctomycetota bacterium | reverse complement strand
GCGAGCTTCCGGACGGTGTGACCGTGGGCGGGGATTGTGCCGAGGGCGGTGGAGTCACGGACTTCGACCAGCCGGTGCTGGCCTGCACGATGAACTTCCCGTTCGCGGGCGATTACCTGCTGACCGTGGAACTACGGGACGGATGTGCCGACCAGACTGAAGGGAATCCCAAGCCGCTGATCGCCTACGACTTCACGGTGAACGTGGTTCCGTAGGCTCTGCGAAGCTAACTTACGCCACGCGCGGGCAGTGAAGGGCCGCAGGCCAAAAGGGCGCAGACATGTCCGCTTTCCACTATCAACTCAGCGCTGCAAGCGGATTCCTTGCCGTTGCTTGTTGCACGATATGGATTCGGGGCGTGTTCATTCCGAAGATCACGCTCAGCGATTCCGTTGCGCCCAACTTCGATGAGTACGTCAGCCGATTCTGACTCCTTATGGTCGGCATGAACGACCGCGCCTCATCCCCAGCCCCGAGGAACGAACTGATCCAACACCGGTTACAAACCGCTGCCACACGTCTACAATACCTGGCCGTGAGCAAGTCCAAGCAGGCAAACTCCACCGCCCCGCTGTGGATCGAGGAGGGCGAGACCAAGGTCGGACCGGTGGCCACCGTGGCCCCGCTCATTCCGGTGGATAAGCGCTATTCGTTCGCCGTGCCCCCGCGATTGAGTGGACAACTGCAGCCGGGCCAGCGGGTGCTCGTTCCCCTCGGCCGGGCCAACCGAGCCACGGTCGCCTTTTGCATCGTCGTCGAGCAACGACCCTGGAAGAGCACGCTCAAGGAGATCACCGAACTCGTCGACGAGGTCAGCTATCTGCCGGCCGACCTGCTCGAGCTCGGTGAATGGATCAGCCGCTACTACGCATGCCCGCTGGGCAAGACATTGTCCGCCCTGGTTCCCGAGTCGGTGCGTCAACAAGCCGGCTTCCGAACGATTCGGTTCGCCGCCCTCGCACCGGAGTGTCAATCGGGTGGCACGGTCTGGTACGCCAGGCCGTGGGAAACGCAGCAATCGGACGCACCGCGCCCCCGTGTCGGCCGGAAACAGCAGGCGATACTCGACGCGTTGGGCCGGGCCAGCGAGCGCGTGGAGGTGAAGTCTCTGCTCGATCAAACCGGGGCGTCCGGATCGACGTTGCGCTCACTCGCCACTCGAGGCTGGATCACCCTCTCGAGCGAACGGAGGGCGGCGGATGCTCCGTCCTTCGATCTACCGTCGGAGGAGCCCTCATACTCACTGAACCCCGAACAAGACGCCGCGGTCGAGCGCATGCGAGACTGCGTGGACCGCGGTGAATTTGCGGTGACCCTGCTCCACGGCGTCGGCGGGAGCGGCAAGACAGAAGTCTACATCCGGGTGATGCAACACGTCCTGGCCCAGGGTCGCCAAGCCATCATGTTGGTCCCGGAGATCATGCTCACCACGCAGCTGGTGAAGCGATTGGCCTCACGATTCCGCGACATCGCCCTGGTGCATAGCGGTCTGACCGGTGCCCAGCGTTCCTTGCTGTGGCGTGAGATTGCCGCCGGGAATCGGCCGGTGGTCATCGGAACGCGGAGCGCCGTCTTTGCCCCCTGCCCCAACCTGGGCATCATCGTCGTCGATGAGGAGCAGGACGGCAGCTACAAGAACCTCCAAGCGCCGCGATTCCACGTGCGCGACGTGGCCGTCAAACGAGGTCAATTGCTCGGTATCCCCGTGCTGCTCGGCTCGGCGACACCGGCCTTGGAAACATGGCACAACTGCGATCGACTGGAGCACTTCACCAAGATCGAGCTGACCAAACGGGTCCGCGACCTGCCCATGCCGCAGGTGGAAATCGTGGACATGCAGCGCGAAATCGAGCAGGCTGGCCGAAACGTCCTGTTGTCGCAAGCGTTGACTCGCAAGCTATCCGGCGCGTTGGAGCGAGGCGAGCAGGCGTTGGTGCTGGTCAACCGTCGCGGCTACGCGATGTGGCTGTATTGCCCGTCGTGCCAGCTGGTCCAGCGCTGCCCGAATTGCACAGCCAACATGATCTACCATCGATCGCGCCGCGAGCTGCTGTGTCATTACTGTAGTCGTCGCATCCCAGCCCCGACTCACTGCCCCACGGCGTCCTGCAACGCTGAACTCGTGCCACGCGGATCCGGAACGCAGCGGGTCGAGGATCGAATCCGCAGCTTGTGGCCCGACGCGAACATTGTCCGGGCAGATAGTGACACCATGAGTCACCGGCGTGAATATCAGAAGATCATCGCCGACCTCGAAGCCCGCCGGATCGATGTTCTGGTGGGCACGCAAATGATCGCCAAAGGGTTGGACTTTCCGTTCGTCTCGTTCGTCGGGGTAATCGCCGCCGACGTGGGGGCGGGCAGTGCGGACTTTCGTGTGGCTGAACGCCTGTTCCAACTGGTCACCCAGGTAGCCAGCCGGGCGGGTCGAGCGGAGACCCGTGGCGAGGTGGTGGTCCAATCCATGGATCCCGACTCACCGGCCCTGAGGGCAGCGTTGCATCACGATTACGCCGGTTTTGCTGCGGAGGAACTGTCGTTCCGCAAAGCGTGCAACTACCCACCCTATTGCCGCTTGGTACGGTTCCTCGTCGCCGACAGGCGGCAGGATCGCGCCCGTAGCGAGTGCGAAGCATTGGCCACCCGTTGTCGCGAGCGATTGAGCAGCCTGGGGCGCGACCCGGCGGACGTGATGGGTCCGACTGCGTGCGTACTGGAACGCTTGCGCGGGCGCTATCGGTTCCATGTCCTGCTACGCGCCGAATCCGGCGACGCCCTGGCCAAACTACTAGCCGACCTCCGCGCCCACGACGCCCTAACCTGCCGCGCTCAGTCCATGATGATCGATGTGGATCCGATTTCGATGACCTGACGCCGTCGGATTGTCGATTCATCCCATTGCGCCGGGACCGATTTAGGCACGCTGTTCCGTCGCCAACAGGTCAGCACATCCTGTGGCGTCACGCGTTCGCGTATCGAGTATCTCGCACAGCCCGTCGGAGGGCGCGCAGCGTCCCGTACGTCCCGAGAACAAAGGGGGTCAAGGCGATCGCCATTACGATGACCGCGCCCGATGCGGCCGCAATGTTGGTGGGGTAACGATCCAGCCAAGCCGACGACCGGTAGCCCGCCCACGGCAAAGCCGCGACCCCCACACCCCACATCAAGAGCGTGGACTGCGCATAGAAAACCATCACGCCGGCGGACTGCATGGGTCGGCGGCTGACGGCCGAAATGAGCGCCGCGAGGAGCCCTCCGAGTAACATCTGAATCCCAAAGCACACGCTGGCTGCGGTGACTGCATCGGCAACCACCTGTAGGAGAATCGCTTGCTTAGGCGGAATCCGACCCTCGAAGCCGAACGTGGCGACGAATACCAACAGCGAATTGATCAGGCAGGTGAGCAGAAAGAACGTCCGAGCCCGCCGATGGGCTGTGTGGATTGCAAGATGCGAGAAGAACCGCGGCTCGAATACGACCTGGTGCAAAGTGGCACCGTATGCCCGCACTCCGTTGATGAACTCATTCGCCTCGCCGAAGGCAGGCGGGCTACGGTGCTCGGGTAGCGAATCGACCACCGGTCGGCCACACTCCGGACAATTCCCGGCGTGCGGTGGATGAGAGATCCTGTAGCCGCACGATTCACAACGGGGAGTGCGCGGTGTCCACGCCGGTCCCTCGGCGGGGCCCGCGTAACGACGAGTCGAACGGAGCAGGATGGAGAGCCACAACAAGCCAATTCCGGACAGAGCAATGTAATCAAATGGATGCCACTCAGGCGGCAGGCCGAGTATCGGCCGAATCACCGGATGCATCAACCAAGCAATTCCGAGTGGAATCATCAAGGTCGTGCTCCACCACGTCAGCCGCAAGCACCGACCGAAGAGCCGAAGTACGTCTTCGCCGGCTGCTGCCCAAGGCATAATTCCAACGGCTACCAATACGGCGCAAGCCTCAACCCCGAGCACGATTAACAGCACCCGAGCGAATCCCACTGCTCCGATTCCCGATTCGTGCGCCCAAAGAGCCCAAGCGGCGAATGGGCCACGCACGCAGTCGGTCCAGGGCAGTTGGCCGATGCTCACGATCGGGCGATTGACATTGGGTGCCCAACTGGGTGCCCAGAAGCTCGCCGACAGACTCGACCAGTTGTACATCTCCGCCCAGAGGATCAAGCCCCCACCCAACGCCATCGCCAGCACATGGGCCACGATGGCTGCCCGCCAGCCGGAGGCGGCCAGCGACGCGCCGATCCGTTTCGGCACGATCCACAGAAGCAGAAACCCCGGCAGGGCGAATAGGCCATGGATCGTCCGCGCAGGGCGCGGGGTATCGCTACATGCACTCGGCCAGTATTCCGGAACCATTTCGACCGGCGGGTCTCCCATGGGGTGTGCGTCGTCGGGCACGGTCAAATCTTCTCCAGCGTGGGTTCGTATTGAGGTTCCAGTCGCGGCTCCGTGAACAGCAAGTCACCGTCAAGGCTCCATTTGAGTGTTTGCCTGTTCCAGGTTCGTTTTCTTCCACCGTCGTCCACCTGATTCGGGCCGACGGAGTAGAGGATATACTCGTCGTCCCTGCGCTCATAACAAAACGGCCCGTCGATGTAAGGATCCAAGGCTGGTAACGTCAGGTAAGTCTCGTCCAGGTCGTGGAGTGACCCGGGGTAATGCCCATGGTCGAAGCGGTAGGCCGACAGCGCAACGGCGACGATCGTCGCATGACGGCGCGAAATGCGCTGAACGGTCTGTTGATACACCTTGCCGAGGGACCAGGAATGGTATCGTCCGGCAAAGGGGCCATCGACAACGCCGAACTCGATGGGGACATCGTTTAGGATACGTACGGCCTCAGCGAACGGGACGTGTAGGGCGTTCATGTATCCTCGGCGGAGTCGTTCGATCTTGGCGGTCAAGGTTGGGCGGTTGTTGAACAGGGGCGATAGGAGATTCCATGCTCCACTGCGCCGCTCCGGCGCCCAAGTGGGCAGGGCGAGCTCATCAAAGCAACTGAGCGCCAGCCAGCCCTTGCCCTCGCCATCGTCCGTGTAGGATAGGTCAACGGTGTGTTCCATCTCTCCGCACTCGATGTCGATCAAGGCCTGCCATTGGTCATTCGCGTCGGGAAAACTACTACGCAACAGTTCGATCATTTGTGACGCCTGAGACGGTGTCAGGGCCCGCTCACGCGCCAGATGGACCAACTCCGTGTTGGCTGCGTTCTCACAAGCCTGCGCTACGAGAATCCCAATCAGACTACCCGAGTCATTGGTGATTGACAGGAGATGAAAGAAAACACCGAAGTCGGCCAGGGCGGCATCGACATCACCCACTTCGGCATGGTGGTAGCGAGCGCGGCCCAGCAGGGGCAAGCGCGCCTGTCGCACAATTCGCATGCTCGAGATTCCGGGCCCCTTGCTCCCAAACGGCCTCCAACCCCCGGGCGAGATCGCCGCGATGTCCTCAATGGCGGACTCCACACTGGGCGATCGAAGGAACTGGATGGCGTTTTGCAGGTTAGGGCGAGTCTCCGGTGTCCACTCGCCGGCAATGACGTCATCCAACACGACGGTTGTCGAAGGCGGCGTGCCCCACTTCATTCCGGGTGGTGGCGGGGGCAGTACCAGTGTCCCCGGTGTCGGGATCGCTGCCAGGGCTGCAGTCAGCTCCTCGGTTCGATCCAATTCCGGATCGATCGGGCGAGTGTACCCCGCGACACCCAGAGCCCAGTTCGGATTGGCTGGCACGCCGTTCCAGCGGGTGACGGCCAGCCACGCGATCCACAGCAGAAGCCCGGCGTAGAAACCAAACGAGGCGATGCGGATGACTCGTCTTGCAACGCTACGGAGAGGTCTGGGGTTCGTTTCGCTAGCCACGACTCAGGTTCTCGCTTCAACCAGCGAGCCGACAGTCATCAGGTCCACTGGACATCAGCATATACGAGTCACCTCGACTTGGGCATCATCATCGTTGCACACGCGGCCGAGCGGACGGACAGCGCCCGCAGCACTGGTGGGCAAGCCACCAGTGGCACCACGGGCTATCTGCCCACCGGTTGCAAACCGGTGCCACACCAAACCGGGGCCACACGAAAACCGGTGCCACACGCGGTGGTGAGGGGTTGACACATGGGGTAGACTCGCGGTTCGGCGGTCGGGTCAAGCAGCAGAGTATTGCGGCGTCATGCAGAGCGAAAACCAGGTGATGGAAGCAGCGATGGGCGAAGATTCCACGATCGAGCAGTTGTGCGTCACTACCATCAGGACGCTGGCCATGGACGCCGTCGAGCAGGCCCAGTCAGGGCATCCCGGGGCGCCGATGGCCCTGGCGCCGACCGCCGTGGTGCTCTATGGCGACATCCTGAATCACGACCCGGCCACGCCGGACTTTCCGAATCGCGATCGATTCGTCCTGTCGGCCGGGCACGCGTCGATGCTGCTCTACGGCGTGCTCCATTTGAGCGGGTACGACGTTTCCCTGGACGACATCAAGCGATTTCGACAGTTGGACTCACCCTGTGCCGGCCATCCGGAGCATGGACTGCTCCCGGGCGTGGAAACCACCACCGGGCCACTCGGTCAAGGGGCGGCCAACAGCGTGGGAATGGCCATCGCCGAACGATGGTTGGCGAGTCACTTCAACCGTCCAGGCCACACGCTGGTGGACTACCGGGTCTACGCGTTGTTGGGTGACGGCTGCATGATGGAGGGTGTCACTTCCGAGGCGGCGTCACTGGCTGGTCATCTGTGTTTGGGCCACCTGGTCTGGCTGTACGACAGCAACAAGATCACCATCGACGGCAGCACGGACCTGGCCATGACCGAGGACGTCGCCGCCCGATTCGCCGCCTACGGTTGGCAGGTGCAGACGGTAGACGATGCCAATGACATGGATGCGCTGCGCGACGCGATCACCGCAGCCGGTGAGTATGCAGCCGCACCGTCGCTGGTCATCGTCAAGAGTCACATCGCCTACGGCAGTCCGAATCGTCAAGACACCAAGGAAGCCCACGGCTCCCCGCTGGGGGCCGACGAGGTTCGGGCGACCAAGGAGGTCTACGGCTGCGACCCGGATCAAACGTTCCACGTACCCGACGAAGCCAAGCGATACCTGACCGATCGCTGCACGGCGCGAGGGGCGGCGATGGTCGCGGAATGGCAACACCGGTTCGCAGCCTACGAAGCGGCCCATCCCAATCTCGCGGCCGAGTGGACGCTGCTTCAGAGCGGTCAATTGCCCGACGGCTGGGACCAGGATCTACCGCGGTTCGACGCCGACGCGAAAGGCAAGGCCACGCGGGCCAGCGCCGGCCAAGCCCTGGCCACGCTGGCGGAACGCGTGCCCTGGCTGCTGGGCGGATCGGCGGACCTGGCCGGCTCGACCAAAGCGGTCATCCCCGGCGGCGGCGATTTCAGCGCGGAAGATTCCAGTGGACGCAACATCTCTTTCGGTACGCGCGAGCATGCCATGGGCTCGATCGCCAATGGATTGGCCCTGAGCGGTCTGCGTCCGTTCGCGGGCACGTTTCTGGTGTTTTCCGATTATTGCCGCCCAGCCATTCGACTGGCGGCGTTGATCGGCCTACCGGTGGTGTACGTATTCACTCACGACAGCATCGGCCTGGGCGAGGATGGGCCGACGCATCAGCCGATCGAGCACGTGATGTCGCTACGGGCCATGCCCGGGTTGGATGTGGTCCGTCCCTGCGATGCGAACGAAGCGGTGGCGGCCTGGCGCTACGCGCTGTCGGTGGGTGATCGTCCGGTGGCTCTGGTGCTAACCCGGCAAAGCGTGCCGACCTTGGCCGAGACCTGTGACGGGGCGGCTGACGGACTGCTTCGTGGTGGCTACGTCCTGAAGGACTGCGACGCTACGCCGGCGGTTCTGCTGATTGCGTGCGGATCGGAGATTAGTATCTGCATGGAGGCCCATAGCCGATTGACCGATGCGGGGATCGCCGCCCGCGTGGTGAGTCTGCCGTGTTGGGAGCAGTTTGAGCGGCAAGAGGAGACGTACCGCCGAGACGTGGTCCTACCTACGGTGGCG
>JADFPW010000207.1 GCA_022562105.1 Planctomycetota bacterium | reverse complement strand
CGTCGCGGTTCTACGTGGCCAACGTCCGCGCTACCCAGCCTAGCCGGAACCACGCCCAGGTAGTCGCTTAAATCGATGGTAGGCAGGATCCTGAGTCAGGCGGCTAGCTTCTTGGCCCAGGGTTCGATGGCTAGTTCCAGCTCGTGGATCGAATCGGGAAGGTTGCCCTTGCCGAAGCGCTTCCACCAGTTCACCACCGTGATACCGACCACGTCGTCGGCGTCCTCGCGCCGGAGCAGCAGGAAGCCGTCGTCAGATTCCTCGGCGTAGGTGGGCGCATCGCGGTGGGCGGACAGGCGCAGATAGAGCACATCGCCGGCCAAGTCGTAGTGGTACCAAAGAACGTCGTCCACCGTGCCTTCGATCGTATCTACTTTGACCATTCCATCGCTCCACCGGTGACCTTCTTGGCCAGATGCGCCGTCTTAACGACTCGAGCCACAACATCCGCCACCACCATGATTATAACACCCGGACGCGGCCCGGGGCCAAAATAAATCCGGCAGTTCTCGTCCGCCCGGCTGTGCCGAATCTCGTCGGGCGACCGGACCGTCCGTTCGACAAGGTCTTGGTGTTCGCCGAGGTCGGGGTGGCCTTTGACGATGTGGCCGTGCCAGGTCCGATCATGCAGGACGATCTCCCGCCCGAGCGGGTCTGTCAGGCTTGTGTCCGCCATTGGCTTCCCGCTTTTGGCTCGTGGAAACTCGCTACTCTCAACGCGCTATTCCCCATTCGCCTCCTTCACGATCTCCTCCTCGGTCTGGCCGTTGAGTTCGTACACCAGATCGTCGATCCGCCGACCCGTCGCGTTAATCTGACGCTGAATGGCCGTCTTGTCCACCGGAGACTTGGCGGGGGCGCCGGGCCGAGGCGAGGTGGCCGGGGCAGTCCTTGACGTCCACGATCCCGAGCCGATCCCGCCGGACCATCCGATTCTGTCTGCCACCAACGTGCTCCTCACCCCGCACTTGGCTGCCCGAACCACGGCCGGCCTGGCCTGCATGAATGACGTCGTGGACGACGTTGTCGCCGTCCTGCAGGGCCACCGTCCGCGCTACCCCGCGTAGCCGAATCGTTTCCGCGCAGATTCAACTTCTGTCCACATCCCGGCGCGCCGGGATTCGCTTGCCGTGTCAGGAAAGAGGTCCGTAGAACCAGCCGTACACGGCTGAGGTGGGCGGTCGCCCGCAATCCGGTTATCTTGTTGCTCAACCCTGAGCAAATGGGAGCAATAGTATGGCCAAGCGTACGACGACCAATGGCATGACCAGGCCCGATCAAGCGATCTTCGACGCGCTGCAGCAATTCGCTAGCAGTGTCACCGCCAACTTCAAAGCCTTCGCCCCCGGCGAGCCGGAAGCCCAACTGACCAACCCGACCGAAGCGTTCCTTTCGGCAACCGGGAAGGCGCTGGGGTACAAGCATTTCGTCGCCAAGCGTGAATCACAGCTTCAAGGCCGCCTTGGCCGCCCTGATTATGCCGTTCTGGTCAACAAACTGCTGGTCGGCTATGTCGAACTGAAGGAACCCGGAAAGGGCGCGAGTCCCAACAACTTCAAGGGTCACGACCGCAAGCAGTGGAACCGCTTCAAGGCTCTGCCGAACCTGGTTTATACCGATGGCAACCAGTGGGCGCTTTATCATGACGGCGAGCGTGTCGGTAAAGTCGTTCACTTGTCCGGTGACATCACCACCAACGGGAGGTCGGCGGTCAAGCCCGCCGACCTTGATGCGCTCAAGCCGCTGCTGACCGACTTCCTCGCCTGGCAACCGATCATCCCTGCGAAGAAGGGGCAGATCGACCTAAAGGGCTTGGCTGACTTGTTGGCCCCGCTGTGTCGTATGCTGCGCGACGACGTCAACGACGCGCTGAAGGATTCGCAATCGCCCCTGGTCCAGCTTGCCAAGGACTGGCGGGATCTGCTGTTTCCCGACGCTGATGATGACCAATTCGCCGACGCCTACGCCCAGACCGTGACGTTCGCACTGCTATTGGCCCGAAGCGAAGGGGCCGACCCGCTGACGTTAGCCAATGCCGAAACCGCCCTGGCCGTTGGCCACAGCTTGCTTTCCCGCGCCCTGCAAGTGCTTACCGATCCCAACGCACAAGTGGAAATCTCCGCTTCCCTCAATCTGCTCATTCGCATCATCGGTGCGGTCCCGTCGGCGGCACTCACCGGCCCCGAAGACCCCTGGCTATACTTCTACGAAGACTTCCTGGCCATCTACGATCCCAAGCTACGTAGAGACGCCGGCGCATACTACACACCTGTTCAAGTCGTTCGCGCTCAGGTCCGGCTGATTGACGATCTGTTGACCAACCGCCTGCACAAGCGATTGGGGTTCGCCGACCGTGACGTGGTGACGCTCGACCCGGCCGTGGGAACTGGAACCTACCTGCTCGGCGTGATCGACCACGCCTTGGCCAGAGTAGAATCGGAACAAGGCGCGGAGGCGGTGGCTGGGCAAGCCACCGCAATGGCCAACAACCTTTACGGGTTTGAAATCATGGTCGGCCCGTTCGCCGTGTCCGAGCTTCGCGTTAGCCGCGCCCTTCAGGACAAAGGCGCGACGCTCCCTCGGGATGGAACACACGTTTACCTGACCGACACACTGGAAAGCCCATTCACGAAGCCGCCACAGCTTCCACTGTACCTCAAGCCCATCGCCGAACAGCACGCAAAAGCCCTGGAGGTCAAGGACAACGTGCCGGTTATCGTATGCTTGGGCAATCCACCTTATGACCGTCACGAAGCCGCCCGCAATGACAACAAATCCCGCACCGGCGGCTGGGTCCGGTGGGGCGATGACGGCAAGGGTGCGGCCGCGATCCTTAACGACTTCACCGAACCGGCAAAGCTAGCTGGCCACGGCGGCGACCTGAAAAACGCTTACAACCTGTATGTCTACTTTTGGCGCTGGGCGATCTGGAAGGTCTTCGAGCACAAGACCGCCGCTGGTCCCGGCGTGGTGAGCTACATCAGCGCCTCGAGCTACCTGGACGGTGATGCCTTCTGTGGCATGCGCGAGCACATGCGCCGCCAGTGCGATGAAATCTGGATTCTGGATCTCGGGGGCGAAGGGCGCGGCACGCGCAAAAGCGACAACGTCTTCGCCATCCAGACCCCTGTCGCCATCGCCGTGGCCTTCCGCGACGGCAACGTGGACAAAGACACGCCGGCCCAAGTTCACTTCGCCCGGATCGAGGGATCGCGTGATGAGAAACTGCACGCGCTCGACACCATCACCGACTTCGCTTCGGTGACTTGGGACGACTGCCCCAAGGATTGGCACGCGCCGTTTCGCCCGACAGGGAAGGGAATATACCAATCGTGGCCGCTGATGACCGACTTGATGCCGTGGCAGCATTCGGGAGTTCAACTCAAGCGCATCTGGCCAATCGCACCCGATGAAGACACGCTAGAAAAACGTTGGCGCGCCCTACTGGCAACAAAGGACAGGTCCAAAGCATTTCACGGCACTGGCGACCGCGAAGTAGACGGAACCTACCGCGTGGCGCTGACGGGTACCGCGGACTTCAAACCGATTGCGCGGTTGCCGAAGAACGCCCCGGTTCCGCCCATGCAGCGGTATGCGTACAGGTCGTTTGACCGCCAATACATCATCGCAGACGGCCGGGTGATGTCTCGCTCGCGGCCCCCGTTATGGACCGCACACAGCGAGCAGCAGGTGTATCTGACGAGTCTGTTTTCGCAACCCTTGGGAAGCGGACCCGCGCTAACGCCATGCGCCGAAATTCCCGACCTTGACCATTTCCGAGGATCATATGGCGCGAAGGCCGCTTTTCCTCTGTACCGCGACGCCGCGGGCCGCGAACCCAACATCCTGCATGGTCTGCTGGACCTGCTGACCGGGCAATACGAGCGAGCGGTGACGCCCGAGAAATTGCTGGCCTACGTTTACGCCGTCCTGGCGCAACCGGCGTTCACCACGCGATTCGCCGAGCAATTGGGCACTCGGGAACTACGGGTTCCGATCACGAAGGACGCCGAACTGTTCGAGCAGGTCCGCGAAGTTGGCGCGAAGCTGCTGTGGCTACACACCTACGGGCAGCGATTTGTCCCCAAGGGCAAGCATCGTGGTCACATCCCCAAGGGCAAAGCCAGAAACATCACGGCTGTACCCGGTGATGCCGAGCACTACCCTGAAAGCTACGAGTATCATCAAGGCAGCAATACGATGCACGTCGGGGCGGGCGCTTTCGCCCCGGTCGAGCAGGGAGTGTTCGAGTTCGAGGTATCCGGCCTGAAGGTGGTCCGATCGTGGCTGGACTACCGTATGAAGGAACCGAAAGGTAAGCGGTCGTCTCCGCTGGATGATATCAATTCGCAGCAGTGGCCAAGCGCGTTTACGACCGAGCTTCTGGAACTGCTGTGGGTACTGGAAGCCACGATCGCCGAGTATCCCGCCCAGGCAAAGCTGTTGGAAGCGGTCGTGAAGGGCACGTGTTTCAAGGCCGATGAACTGCCGCCCGTACCCGATGCAGCACGCAAGCCACCGAAGAAGACCGAGGCGGGTTTATTCGACCCAGGTGGGGGCGAAGGCTGATCATGGGTTCGACGGCTCCTCCAAGCCGACCGCGACGGCTTCGGTGTTGGATCCTCGGGTTCCTCGCAGGGCTGCTCCTGGGCGTGGGAGTGTTTGTGGTTTCGGAATGGACCTGGTTCCGTCGGATGGCCACTTATCCGGAAAACCCGATCACGGAGGTCGAGTGGTACGAGCCCCGCGAGGTCGTGCTCGGCCGCCGAGGCGCGGAACTTCCTGAGGCGCGGCCAAACCTGTTTCCGCCAGCTGTCCTCGCTGAGGCTGAGGCCTGGTGTGATGCACGCAACTCGTCGGCCCTGTTGGTCGTCCACCGTGGAGAGATTGTCCTGGAGCGGTACTGGCGTGGACATCACGCGGCCGCATTGACAATCTCGATGTCGATGGCCAAGACTCTGGTGGCACTTCTGGTCGGAATAGCCATAGACGAAGGCAGCCTCGACTCCCTCGATGCGCCGGCCTCGCAGTGGCTCACGGAGTGGGCGAGCGACGAGCGGTCGCGGATTACTTTGCGTCACCTTCTTCAAATGTGCTCCGGGCTGGGGAGTGCGAAACACGACAACGACCCGACTTCGGATATCGGCTACATGTATCTTGGAACGGACTCTCTCTACGTTGTGGCGGGCGTGGACCTCGAGGAGGAGCCCGCTGCGCGCTTCGAATACAACAGCATCAACACGCAGGCACTGGCGATTATCCTGGAGCGTGCCACCGATCGGCGCTTCGCCAAGTATCTCTCCAAGAAGCTCTGGATCCCAATCCGGGCGTCCGATGCGTCGGTCTGGCTCGACGATGACGGCGGCTTGGCGAAGGCTTTCTGCGGTGTCTTTGCGACAGCCCGCGACTGGGCCCGCGTCGGACTCCTCATCCAGCACCGAGGCCGGGCCAACGACAAGCAGGTCGTACCCGCCGAATACATCGCCGCCATGATGACGCCCTCGCCGCTGGAGCCCGATTACGGTTTCCATGTGTGGCTTGGCAACGAAGGCATCCGAAGCGAGGACGAGGACCACGACGAGCCGTTTGTGGCTGAGGATCTGGTTTATCTCGATGGCAAGCACCGCCAGCGGGTATATGTCATCCCCTCGCGAGAACTCGTCATCGTCCGTGTAGGCGAGCGCGGGGCGGACTGGGACGACGCGTTTCTGCCTAACCTTTTCGTGGGCGCTCTTGGGGGCTCGCGGCGTTGAGCTTGATCGGGGCCTCTCGGACCCGCGCTGGACTTTTGGCGCCAATCGAGCGGCCACATCGTCGCCTAACAAGGCGATGCAGATGGGCGAGCCCCGCTAAGGGGTGTAAGTCCGTAGCCAGGGGCCCAAGCCCCTGGACGCCGATCCACCGAACACACGCAGCCCCGCAAGGGGCGACAGAAGGTAGCCCATCGATCCGTCGTCCCGATGAGGCTGTCGGGATACGAACGCATCTTTCCCACGGGCTCACGCCCCTGGCTAGGAACCATCGCCCGTACCGGGCTGGCTGATCGCTATCACCCGTTCCGGGCTGGGTTTGGGTTGCGGTTGAATGGGGCGGCGCTTGGAAGACTTCGCGGTCCCCAATAGAATCGGACCGCGATCGCGTTGCAAAGGCGATTGCGAGGATCCGAAAATAACCGTGTCACCGCTGAAGGTATTCTGGCTGATCTCGACCGTCTGCGTTTCCATCGTTGCAGGGCTGTCGCTGGTTTGGCCTGCAACAGCTTGGGCATTCGTGGTCATCGGGCCGCTCATCATACTGGGGATCCACGACAGCTATCAACGCTCGCACGCGGTGATCCGCAACTTTCCGGTCATCGGACGGGCCCGATACTGGATGGAAGCCATCCGACCCGAAATCCAGCAGTACTTCGTCGAGTCGGACACCTCCGGACGGCCGTTCAGCCGCGAACTGCGCAGCGTGGTTTATCAGCGTGCGAAAGGGGCCACCGATACCCGCCCCTTCGGCACCATCCGGGATCTGGACGCGGTGGGCAGCGAATGGATCGCCCACTCGCTGGCGCCGAAACATCCGCCCGAGCAGGAGCCGCGCATCCTTATCGGTGAGGGACGCTGTGAGCGACCGTATGCCGCCTCGATGCTCAACGTCTCGGCCATGAGCTTCGGCTCGCTGAGCAAGAATGCCGTCCTGGCATTGAACGGAGGTGCGAAACTCGGCGGCTTCGCCCACAACACCGGCGAGGGCGGCCTCAGCCCGTATCATCTCCAGCCCGGCGGAGATCTGATCTGGCAAATTGGCACCGGATACTTCGGTTGCCGCACGCCCGACGGAAACTTTGATCCCGACGAATTCGCCCGCAAGGCTGAGCATGAGTCGGTCAAGATGATCGAGATCAAATTATCCCAGGGGGCCAAGCCCGGCCACGGCGGAATCCTCCCCGGGGCCAAAGTGACGGCCGAAATCGCCCAAATCCGAGGCGTTCCCATGGGGCAGGATGTCATTTCACCCCCCTACCACCAAGCCTTTTCCACGCCCAAGGGGCTGCTCGATTTCATCGTCCAGTTGCGCGAGCTGTCCGGCGGAAAACCGATCGGTTTCAAGCTTTGCGTCGGACAACCGAGCGAGTTTCTGAGCATCTGCAAGGCCATGGTCCAGACCGGGGTGGTTCCCGACTTCATCACCGTGGACGGAGCGGAGGGTGGGACCGGGGCCGCCCCGATGGAGTTCTCCAACGCGATCGGCATGCCGCTGACCGATGGGTTGCTTCTCGTACACAACGCCCTGCTCGGCTGCGACCTAAGAAGTAAGATTCGCGTGATCTGCAGCGGCAAGATCGTGACCGGCTTCCACATGGTTCAGCGGCTGGCCATCGGGGCCGATCTATGCAACTCCGCTCGGGCCATGATGTTTGCCCTCGGCTGCATCCAGGCCCTCAAATGCAACACCAATCACTGCCCGGTCGGCGTGACCACGCAAGACCCGGACTTGGTTCGCGGCCTCGACGTGGTCGGCAAGACGCGCCGGGTGTTCAACTATCATCGCAGCACGGTCAACAGCTTCCTGGAGATCCTCGGCGCAGCGGGCTTGTCCCACCCGGACGAGTTGCACCCCCGCCACATCCAGCGCCGCGTCAGCCCGACCCAAGTCCAGGACTACGGCCGAATCTATCAATGCTTCGAGCCCGGCGCCCTGTTGTCGTCATCTCCGCCGGCGACCAGTCCCACATGTGCAGCCATTTCCGAGGCCTGGGCCGCCGCCAGCCCGGAGCGTTTCTAACCGGGACCGCGCCCACCGATCGGGAAACGCCACTGGACGACCGTGTCCGACGCGGTGACAATGAGATCGAGTCCACGAACCTGGAGACTTGACCCGGCGCTCCCAATCCGCTTGGCGAGGCGGACTTCGGTGAGGTGATGGCGAAGACAAGGAGAACAACGCGTAAGACCAAGACTCCCAAGACCAAGGGCGTCGCCCAAAAGGCGTGGACACGCCTCGGCGGAAGGGCGGTAGGCGAACGCGAGCCCGGTGGCGTCCCGCCCGGAGTCGCGCTCCGCGCCGTGTGCCGGG